>CAURFY010000274.1:0-4216 GCA_963524115.1 uncultured Bacillus sp. | reverse complement strand
ATTGTAATATTAACAGAATCTGCTAACTGTTTCAAGGGGAATAGTGGAAATATTTTAATTAAACAAATAGCCGGTGGTTTTTTTCGTAAGAAAAAGACCATGACTAACAGGAGGTTGAGAAGAATGGAATAGGTATATATTGAGTTAGAACAGCATGAAAAGTATGTTAAAGAAAAAAGCCATCTTCTAAAAGCGGCAGAGGAGAAAATGAAAAAGGCTGAAAAAATAACGCAGTCAAATGGCCATATCTAGCTTCAAAATAAGAGACAATCTCTCGCATTTATAGAGGTTGTCTCTTTGTTCATTCTTGTATTAGATTGTGATTAAATCATTTCTCACTCTTGATGAGGTACAGTCCCGAAATTCCAATTTTTTTTATCTAAAAAACGAATTCCCTCAATGCATCCTTTAACAAGCAAAAAAGTAAACGAATAAACACCAAATGTAATATAGCTATTCCAGCCTTTATGATATTTGACTAAATTCGTATTTCTTTCAAGCCAATTTTCAAAAAGTGTCATTGGACCGCTAAAAAGGAAAACACTCAAAAATGTTTTTAATGGTTTCATCTTATCAGTTAATTGATTATATATTACACATGATAAAGGGAACAATATATATAAAAACACAATGTTGGAATCAAATAGTTTAGGGAAGTAGCGATGTGGATATTGCAAATATTTTGTCCTTATTACTGGTCCATCAATTATCGTAGAAACTAAAGTTTTTAACAAATAAATTAGAAACCAGTCCTTTAAATCCCCTTTTCTTCGTAATAAAAAAAATATGCTGCCGGCTACCCCGACTATGGTCATTAAGTTCAATATCGTTCTGTCCTTCATATATGCACCTCCTAAAAATAAGATATCCTTTTTCAAAAAGTATTATGAGTTGAAAACGATGCCTTCTTTTACCAAGAAGGGCGCGCTTGAAATTTTCTTTGTTTAGATTGTTTTTCTTTGATAATATCGTTTATATAAAAAGAAGACTGTATTATTGTTGGAGGGGTTTTTAGTGGAAAAAATCTTGATTGTCGAGGATGATACCAAGATTGCTGAACTAATTCATTCTTATCTTGAAAGATACGGTTATCAAGGGGAAATTGTGAATGATTATGACCAGGTGCTTAATGAATTTAAGCAATTTCAACCACATCTGGTTTTATTAGATATCAATTTGCCAACGTTTGACGGTTATTACTGGTGCCGACAAATTCGTACCGTTTCAATCTGTCCGATTATTTTCATCTCTGCCCGGAGCGGAGACATGGATCAAGTAATGGCCCTAGAAAATGGCGGGGATGATTACATTACAAAACCTTTTCATTTTGAAGTTGTGATGGCCAAGATTCGCAGCCATTTGCGCCGTGTTTATGGAGAGTATGCACCAAAATTAGCAGAGCGGACAGTTGAGTTGGATGGACTTATACTTTTCCCTGAACGATTAGAAGTAACGTTAGAGGGAAGAACCTCCATTTTAACAAAAAAAGAAGCGGACCTTTTGGAAATGTTTTTGAACGGCTACCCACGAATCATGAATCGCAATAAAATACTTGAAAAACTTTGGGATGACCAGGTTTATGTGGATGACAATACAGTGAGTGTGAACATGACAAGACTGAGAAAAAAGTTAGCAGAAATTGGAATCGATGATGCAATTGAAACTGTTCGGGGCGCAGGTTATCGCTTAAACCCAACCTGGAAAAAGGGAAACCTATGAAGTTATTTTTCCGTCAGCATCTCCCACTAATCACATTCTCTCTTTTTCAAATCGCACTCGTACTTTTAGTTTTCTGGTTTGCCGGCTTTAAGAATATCATGATTATTAGTTACGCTGCTTTTCTGGGAATTTGTATTCTAGTTGCCTACCTTGTTTATCGATTTGTAAGCCAGTCTGTTTTCTATGCTAAGCTCACAAACCCTCCAGAAACATTAAAAGAATCGATTGCCAAAACTGACCATACACCTCTAGCGAGTGCAATGGATGAATTAATTATCAAACAGTATCGTCAATACCAAGACCAATTGGTGAAATGGGAGGAGAAGCAGCAAGCCCGGATTACCTTTATGAATCAATGGGTCCATCAAATGAAAACGCCCCTGTCGGTAATTGAGTTGATTATTCAGGGTGAAGATGATCCACGATTTGAAAGCATTGCTGAAGAAACGCTAAGGTTGCGCAAGGGTTTGGAAATGGCACTGTACACATCACGTTTAGATACCTTTACTGAGGATTTTTATGTGGAAGAGATGACTCTGATCGAAGTCGTTGATAAGGTCATAACTGAAAACAAACAATTTTTTATCCGAAACTATGTGTATCCAGAATTGAAAGTTGACCGAGCTTTAAAAATTAGAACGGATGCCAAATGGCTCCGATTTGTGCTTGATCAATTATTAACCAATGCAATTAAATATTCTGCGGGAACTCGGAAGAAGATAACCATTACTTCTTTTGTTAAAAATAATGCAGTTTATCTGGAAATAATGGATCGGGGTGTAGGAATTCCAGTTACCGATATTGGGCGGGTGTTCCAGCCGTTTTTCACCGGGGAGAATGGCCGAATTTTTAAAGAATCAACGGGAATGGGTTTATTTTTAGTAAAAGAAGTATTGGAAAAGCTAAATCATGAAATTTCGATCGAGTCTGAGGCAGGAAAGGGGACAACTGTTCGGATAAATTTCACCTAAATGAATGCTTTTCATTGAATTCACCACAAGAAACAGGGTAAAGCTGGGCAAAATGCATGTGACATCGCCACATGCATTTTTGTGTGGGTAGAAATTCTTAGTGAAAAACAATATATCAGCAAGAAATCAAATATATCGGCAAAAAATTAAATATATCAGCAAAAAATCAAATATATCGGCAAAAAAACCAAATATATCAGCAAAAATTAGCATATATCGGCAAAATGACTTAAATTGGAAATCCCCCTCAGACGTCAGCCACTTTCTCCAAACCTTTCAATTCTGTCATCTTCATGAAAGAAATATCGATAGGAGCTTTTCCAAGATCGCGATATAGTCACCATATTAAAAAAATGAGGTGAATGAACAAATGAAATTGTCAGAAATGAATATATCTTGGTTTCGTACCATTAATGATTTAGGAAAACAACATCCGTTGTTTAATCCTATTTTTGAGTTATTTGCAGAGTATACAGTGTACGTTTTATTTTTCGGCTGTATGTTTTATTGGTTCTCGCGAGTGAAGGAAGCAAGGATCATGACCTTGAACGCAATGTTCTCCTTTGTCCTGGCTGAAGCGGCTGGAAAACTTGCCGGACTATTTTATTACAATAAGCAGCCTTTTGCAGAGTTGGCAAATGTCAATCAATTAATCGAAAAGAGCATCGACAACTCATTCCCAAGTGACCATTCGATATTGTTATTTTCGATTTGTTTTTCGATTTGGCTTGTGCGAAAAAAAGCAGGTACCGTTTGGTTAGTGCTGGCGTTCTGTACCGCTATTTCCCGAATTGGTGTTGGGGTTCACTATCCGTTTGACGTCCTTGCCGGAGCCCTGCTTGGAATTTTGGCAGCGTTAACTGTAAGTTGGATGGCCGAAAGATTTCATTTTACACACAAATTGCTTTATTTTTATGAAAAAGTAGAGCAAACAATGCTTCCTGCAAAAAATCGGTCAAAAGATGCTTAAAAAGAAATCTTACAACGATGTAAGAAAACTGAAAGGTTAATCGATAGATGATTGCCTTGAATTTGGATAGACTGAGCATAGAAACGTTGAAAATAAAGGGGGAGGAAGAAAATGGAGATTCTGAAGGTTCAAAAATTATCTAAAATCTATAATGGGAAAGTTTCATATAAAGCGCTAGCTAGCATCGACCTCGCTATTAAAAAGGGTGAATTTGTCGGGATCATGGGGCCATCAGGAAGCGGAAAAACGACGTTGCTAAATGTCATTTCAACAATTGATACGCCAACATCGGGACAAGTTCTAATTAATGGAGAGAACCCACATACATTAAAACCAGAACAACTCGCAGCATTTCGGCGCCAGCAATTAGGGTTTGTATTTCAGTCATTTAATCTATTGCCAACCCTTACTGTTAAAGAAAACATCCTATTACCCTTAACCTTGGATGGCACAAACTTGGTCGAAATGAACCGAAAGCTTGATGGCATTGCTCTTAAGCTGGGAATCACTGAGATACTCAATAAACGAACATATGAAATATCCGGAGGGCAGGCAC
>CAURFY010000273.1:0-4231 GCA_963524115.1 uncultured Bacillus sp. | reverse complement strand
TCAATGACCGCTTTTTCTTTTGATTTTGCATGCCATGTATCGACTGAACTTTTTAATGTTTTCCCCCTATTGGTTAAACAAAAATCAATTACTGTTGTCGTACCGCCAAAGGCTGCCGCGATGGTGCCAGTTTCAAAATCATCCTTTGTAATGGTTCCGCCAAATGGCATATCCAAATGGGTATGCGGATCAATTCCACCAGGAAACAGATAACAGCCCTTCGCGTCAATCACATCTGCCCCGGCAGTAGGCAGATGATCTCCAATTTGGGTTATCACCCCATTTTGAATACACACATCAGCGCGATACGTATCTATTGCGGTAACGACTACTCCGTTTTTTATGATTTTTCTCACGATTGCCCTCCTTGTTATGATGAAATTTCAATCTATTTTCTTTTCTTCGCAATATCTATGCTTTCTGCTGATTTAAATGCGGCTTGGCGCTCATTCCAAGTCATCGAAGGAAGTTCACTTGGGATCTCAATCATGTCGATTGCCCCATCCACTGGACAGACAATGGAACATAAATTACAGCCGACACAATCCTCTTCTCTTACTTTCAGAAAACGGCTTCCATTTTCATCCTCCAACATTTCGATACACTGATGCGACGTGTCTTCGCAGGCAATAAAACATTTATTGCAATTAATGCATTTATCATTGTTTATTTTTGCAACAATATTGTAGTTAAGATCCAGATCTCCCCAATCAGAATATTTCGAAACGGATTTACCAACCAGGTCTTTTACAGAAGCTATCCCTTTTTCGTCCAAATAGTTATTTAATCCATCAATCATATCCCCGACGATTCGAAATCCATGGTGCATCGCAGCCGTACAAACCTGAACACCGGTTGCCCCCATCAAAAGATATTCGACTGCGTTTTGCCAGTTTGATATTCCACCAATTCCAGAGATTGGAATGTTAATCCTCGGATTTCTGGCACACTCCCCAACCATATGTAACGCAATCGGTTTGACAGCCGGGCCACAGTAACCGCCATGTGCACCTTTTCCAGCAACATGTGGAATCGTATTCCAAGTATCAAGATCTACCCCTGCTAAACTATTAATTGTATTAATCATACTAATTGCATCCGCTCCACCCCTTTCAGCCGCTTCAGCGGTTGCTGTAATATCGGTGATATTGGGGGTGAGTTTTACAATTACTGGAGTCTTAGCTACTTCCTTTGCCCAATACGTTTGTTTTTCAACAAGTCCAGGTACCTGGCCAGAAGCAGACTCCATTCCTCGTTCGGCCATTCCATGTGGACACCCAAAATTGAGTTCGAGACCATCAACACCAACGTCCTCAACTCTTTTGACAATCTCATGCCATTTTTCTTGCTTTGGCTCAACCATTAAAGAAACGACAATAGCATGTTCTGGGAAACGCTTTTTTGTTGCGTAAATTTCCTTTAAGTTGACTTCCAGGGGTCGATCGGTAATTAATTCAATATTGTTGAAACCAGCTACCCTTTGACCATTAAAATTTACAGCTGCAAAGCGAGAGGAGGTATTAATAATTGGCTCTCCCAATGTCTTCCAGACTACACCACCCCAACCTGCATCAAATGCGCGTTGGACTTGATATCCTGAGTTAGTCGGAGGAGCTGAAGCTAGCCAAAATGGATTCGGTGATTGAATTCCGGCTAAATTTATCCGTAAATCTGCCATGACTCTTCCCTCCCCTATTAATTACCGCTATTGTTATTATTTTCGTTAGACCTATACTGTTTCCTCAGATTTTTGACCCAATAATTGATGGATAGCATGAGCAGTTTCTTTCCCTTGTTGGGTAGCAGAAACAACCATAGCTTCTCCCTGTTTTCCCTTTCCGAAAATAACATCTCCACAAGCAAACACTTTCTGGTTAGATGTCTGATAAGAATTTGGGTCAATTTTCACAATGCCACCATCGTGATCGCAGTTAAACTTCTCGATCAAATCGATATATCTAGATTGACCGTTTGCTCTTATTACCGCATCAACTTCAAGTGTAAATTCGGAGCCTTTAACCTGTACAGGTCTGCGTCGGCCATCTGCTCCGGGTTCTGCCAGTTCCATTTTGATGCATTCAACCCCGATTACCTTTCCGTGTTTATCGCCTATAATTTTTCGAGGTGCGGTCAGCCATCTGAATTCAACCCCATCTTGTTTAGCAAATTCATATTCAAATTCATATGCAGTCATTTCCTCAGCTGTTCTTCTGTAAAGGATTTTCACATTGTCAGCTCCAAGCCGAATCGAACTCGTTGCTGCATCGATGGCTGTGTTTCCAGCTCCGATGACTGCTACTTTTTTCCCTTGAAGCCGATTATTAATAGGTTTTGTCTTTGTTTCCCTTACAAATTCAATTGCGTCGTACACTCCAACTAAATCCTCACCACTTATACCAAGTTTTGGCACTTTCGCTATACCAATTGCCAGAATAACAGCATCATAGCTTTTTAGGATTTCTTCTACAGATATATCTTTTCCCACGCTGGTATTGGTTCGGATTTCAACATCTAGTCTCACGATTTGCTTCACTTCCCACCAAGAGATGTGAATGGGAAGTCTAAATGGAACGATTCCGTATGTGTTTAATCCACCAGCCTGCTCTTCCGCTTCAAAAATCGTAACAGTATAACCAAGCAATGCCAGGTCCCTTGCAGCAGCCAAACCAGCTGGACCCCCGCCAACGATGGCAACAGATTTTGCATTTTTGTGTCCTGGTTCGAACAGTATGGGATTATTCTTGATTGCCCAATCGGTTGCATACCGTTGCAGGTTTCCAATCATAATCGGCTTTGTAGAACGATTCAGGACGCAAGCACCTTCACACAATTCCTCAGTTGGGCAGACTCGCGAACAGCTTGCTCCTAGTGGATTCGCTAAAAAAATGGTCTTTGCAGAACCTTTTAAATTGCCTGAGGCGATTTTCTTAATAAACGTTGGAATATCAATTCCCGTTGGACATGCTTTAATACAGGGTGCATCGTAACAATAAAGACAGCGGTTCGCTTCTTCAAGTGCATCCTGACTCGTTAGCCCTGGGCTTATTTCTTGAAAATTCAGATTCAAGTTTTCAGATGAGATTCTTGATTGATTTGTTGTTCCCATGTGCGATAACCTCCTATATTCATTACCAACATCGACCTTTTTTGTTTTTTTGGCCTGAAAATTTGTTTTATCGGTAAAAATATGAATATATCGGTGAAAATATGAATATATCGGCAAAAAAACATGATTTATCGGTAAATTTTTAAATATATCGGCAAAATTTAAATTTTATCGGCAAAATGACAAATATTAGGACCCTATCCACCCCAGAAATTGATTAAACTGCCTCATATATTAGATTAGCAGCACTGTTTCCAGCAAAACATTTACTCCTTTTGCACAATCCTCCCAGGAGGTCAGTTCTTCCTCACAATGGCTTTTTCCATTGATACTTGGAACAAAAATCATCGCGGTTGGCACAAAGCTTGCTATGAATTGTGCATCATGACCTGCACCGCTAACCATTCTTTGATAGGAATAGTTTAATGCCTTTGTTGAGGTTTCTAACAAATTACAAATTTTTTGATCAAACCATACTGTAGAGCGATCCCATAATTTCACCGCGTTAATTTCGCATCCCTCATTGTCTGGGAACCGTATTAAACCTTCGATAATCTCCTCAACTTGTTTAATGACAGTTGGATCTTTGTGTCTTGCTTCCAAAGTAAAGACCACTTTATTGGGAATGACTGTGTGAATGTTAGGAAAAACGTTCATTCTACCCATAGTGAATACTAATTCTTTTTCAAGTTCTCCTAGCATTTGTCTGGCTTCACGAATAATATTATTTGCAGCAAAAAGGGCATCTTTCCTCATCCCCATTGGCGTTGTCCCTGCATGATTTGATTCTCCAGTGACTTCAATTTCATAACAAACCATTCCCAATACACATTCCACAACACCTATTGACTTAGACTCCCTCTCAAGGATCGGCCCTTGTTCAATGTGCAATTCCAAAAAGGCAGTTGCTTTTTTTAAACGAGACACTTCTAATCCAACATAACCAATTGAATGCAAGGCTGTATCAAACGAAATGCCATCGACATCAGTTTTTTTTATCATATTAGATTTATCGAACTTACCTGACAACACTCCCGATGCCATCATGGAAGGTTCAAATCTGGCTCCCTCTTCATTTGTGATATTGGCAATCATATGGGGATTTCTCGGTTTAAGATTATTTTC
>CAURFY010000272.1:0-4253 GCA_963524115.1 uncultured Bacillus sp. | reverse complement strand
CAAAGCCAAGTATTACTTTTTAATATTATGAACCCTTCTAAAAAATGATCTTTAAAAGAAATATTCTTTTCAGATTCTGTTTTAACTGCCTTTTTAAATTGGATATTTTTTAAATAGAAAAGAGTAATAAAAGAAACAAAAAAAGTAAGACTATCCAAACCAAATCCAACTGCAGCGGACATTCCAGTGATGAGAAGTCCGCCTAAAGTAGGACCAATTAATCGTACACCTTGAAAAGTTATTTGAGTTAAAGCATTAGCGGAGGTACGAATCTCTGGTATGAACACCTTGGCTCTGACCGCTGAGTAGGCAGGTTGAAATAAACCATCCATTAGTCCAAAGCATGCCATAACCACATAAAGAGCTCCCATTGTTAATCTGTCTGTCAGAACTAAGCTAGTTAAGATGATTAATAGGAAAGTACGAATAAGATCGGTAAACATCATAATTTTGATACGATGAAATTTATCAACAATTACCCCCGAAAACGGCAAAATTAACACATTAGGTAACATTTGAACAGCCATTAAGGTCCCCATAGCCATTGTGGATTCAGTAAGGGAGTAAACTATAATAGGTAAAATTACTAAAGTAATAGACGTTCCTATTAACGAAAATAGTTGACCCAACCAAAGAAATTTAAATTCTTTTGATAGAATAAGGGGAGTGACTAAGTTTTTGATATAGTTCGAATCTCTCTTCAGGTTGGTATTTGTTGACATAGAAAAACATCCTCATATTAAGATTTTCACTTGCTTTTATTGTAGTGTATTATTTGATTCATTAGTATATAAAAATAACACGAAACACGTGCGGGGACGGTTCTACTGCTTCAAGAGAATGCAGTAGAACCGTCCCCGCGCCCTTCATTTTACCGGTGTTCCTGGAGCATAGTAGTATGGAGGCACTTTAAGCCATCCTCTTCTTTTCACAAGTTCTTTTAAGGTTGTTCCAAACGTCATATATTCCTGTAAATATTCAAGCCATATCAAGGTAACATCATTGCGTACGGCTTGAATGATAGCATTTGCACAATAGGGAATTAAAATAACTATTTTAATATTAAGGCTGTTTGCAAGTTCATCATCCGTTAACTTGACACCCAATGGAACATCGTTTGGATTTGACTCTGGCTTTGATTCACTTAATGGGGGAATGAGGACTCCCTCTGATAACAAAAAGTCAATCATTCGTTCAATCTGTGATTTGAACATTTCAACTGCGTCATTGAAAGCTTTTTTTAATTCGGGGTCTGTTGTACTGTTAACCCCTGCTTCGGAATGAACTAGTTCATCTGCTAATTCGGAAAGAAATGACCAGCAGGACATAACTTCCCCCACATGTAAGTGTGGTTTGGATTCATCATCAACAAACGATTGGATCACATTTTGAGCAGCTTTTATGGCGGATGGCATATTCTCACCTCATTTTTGGCGTTTGTGGCAAACCCGCAGGTTCATATGGTGGTGGAACCTTGAGCCAGCCCCGTCTTCGCATCAATGATTTTAATGTTGTTAAAAAAGTTATGTGTTCTTGCATAAATTCGGCACACATCAGACTTACATCGCTGCGGATAGTTTGCGCTAATGTTTCTGAACAGCTTGAAATCGTCATCGATATTTTTTTCTTAAGGCTGTTTGCAAGTTCGATATCTGTAAGCTTAACACCCAGTGGAACACTATCCGGGTCAGAGATTGGTTTCGATTCACTAAGAGGTGGCAATGGAATTCCTTCAGTTCTCATAAAGGCAGAAATTCGCTCTTTCTCCGATTTGAACATGTTCACAGCTTCTTGAAGGGCTTTTCTCAATTCAGGGTCCGTTGTACTGTTAATTCCTGCTTCATTCTGAACTCGTGTCTCACCAATTAAAGCTAATAATGTCCAGAATCCCATAGCCTCGCCAATGTGAAGGGGCGTTTTGTTCTCATCCTTAATAAAAGAATGAACTACACTTTTCAAGGCTTGCAAAATATCAGGCACATATTCCACCTTCCTCTCTTTTTTTAATTTCCCCAAAGTATATATTTTAATGCTCAAATTCATGAATCGAACTTATATGATAAAAAATAATGAAAGTAAGGAACATGCTTAGTTGTTGAAAAGAAATGAGGGTAAAAACTTCTTTCATTTGCAGTGCCGTTTTGAATACCAATGTTATTGTCCTTTATAAGCTGGTCGATAAAAAGCCTGATTCCTGCATCAAGGATCAAGAGGGTCCGCACTGGGATAAGGTCTCATCGAGGCATTGCGCTGGAACCGTCCCCATGTTTTCCCCATGTTTTCTTAACAGAATTAAAAGATATAGTATATTTTTGGTGGAAATGTTCAATATTTATAAAGGGAAAATATAATCGTTCCGGAACGAGGTGGGAAATTGTATACTCAAATTGACAAAATAGGAAGAGAATTTCATTCCATGCAAACAAATATATGGCTTCATCATGATTTATTTAGTCCTCAATGGTGGGGTATTCTTATCCTGAATTTTCTATTTCTTATTCTTTTTGTACTGATTATCGACCGTGATAGACTGCTATTAATTTTATTTGCCTTTATGGTGAATTTTACAATAGTAGGCGTCGCCAATGAAGTAGGGTCTTTTTACCACTTTTGGAGTTATCCTCACCAATTTTTAGTTTTTACACTTAGATTTAATGAAGTGGATTTTGCGGTTGTTCATGTCATTCTGTCCTTAATTTACCAATTTTTTAGTAAATGGAAAACATACTTAATTACTGCTATTGTTTCATCAGCGATATTATGTTTCATTGGGATACCTATTTTCGTCTTCTTTGGAATGTATAAATTAGTAAATTGGAACTATTTATATTCGTTTTTAGTTACTATATTAATGTTTTTAATGTCGAAAATTATCGTTGATTTTGCCAGTAGGAAGGCACAATAAAATGGAGAAATAGGTGAAGGGTTTGTCAAATCCTTACCGACTTGAAATTATTGAGCACTGGGACGAGAAACTCCTGCTTAAAATGGAAGCAGTATAACCCTCCCCGTGTTCTTTCGGTTCCTTTCACAAAATCGTCAAATATAAATGAATTCTGGCCTGCCCTTTTCACATCCTCAACCCTATATAACGGGTGAAAGGGTGGTGCATGTTAATGAATTTGAAAATGGGCATTATTGATGAGTTTGCTCGGTATTCGCAGTTTGAGAGTTTAGCAGAGTTCAATATTCATATAGAAATGTGGTTGTTGGAGCTAAAAGGGAAGTTTTCTAAGGCGGAGCTGGTTGGATTGAAGAGATTGACTCGTTTTTCCGCAAAGATTCCGGGTGTTTGTAATGCGAAGATTGGGACGATGTTAAAAGCCATTCATGAGGAATATAAAGGTAGTGGTATTTCTCGCGCTACTTTTAAACGGATGATTGGAAAGGCGAAGAAGTTGGGGATTGTGACTGTCTATGAAACAGCAAGGAAGAATGGATCTCAATCCAGTAATCTATACATATTTAATCGTTGTCCTATTGCTGAACCTGAACCACCCAAACGGGAAAAATTGAACCACCTAAATAAAACTATTAATCTTTCTAAAACAATAATTAAAGTGAATAAAAAACGTAGTGAAGAACCAATTGAATTGGATTATACCTATACAAGTAATCGAGTACCAAAGCCCTTTGTCCAACTTGTGAAGTGCTTTTTTAATAATGCTAAGAAGATAGAACAATATTGGAATATGACACAGATCGCTGCTTATCGTGGGAATCGCGAAAAAGAAACTGAGCAGGTTCTAGCTACTTCCATTGATGCATTTAAGCAGCTAGTTCGGACGATGAAATTAGCAAAGGTGGTTAAGAAGCCTATCGCCTATTATTTTGGAATCCTAACAAAAAAATTTGATGAACTGTTTTTTCAAGAGCTATATGAACTGGAGTGTCAGTATCGGCAGGTTGGAGGTGACTCTTGTCTGATTTAGAATTTGGGTTGGGTCATTTCTCATTATATGATAGTGTTTAATTTGAATTTATTGGTGTTCGTGGAGTATCGTAGAGACGAGGGGTGACCAAACGGAACCGTCCCCATGCGTCCCCCACCCATGCGCCCATGCGCCCCCACCATATTTCGATACATAATTTGAGAGGGTTTTATGATGAATACTTCATTAGAAATGCTGATACATTTATTTGAGAGAGCTGCTTTGCTGTTGATTTGTTTGTTTTTCATGATTAGGATTCCAAGATTTAAGGAATCCCTTCAAAAAGATCGCCATTCTCATACGGAGCGGCTTGTTATTACA
>CAURFY010000271.1:0-4258 GCA_963524115.1 uncultured Bacillus sp. | reverse complement strand
AAGACTTTGTTCGGCTATAAATCTATGGTCGTCTCCATAGTTGGAATCGCATTTTTGAGTATGTTGGTTTGGGTGCATCACTTCTTTACAATGGGTGCAGGGCCTGCAGTTAACTCCGTTTTCTCTATTACAACGATGCTAATCGCTGTACCGACCGGGGTTAAAATGTTTAACTGGTTGTTCACGATGCGAAAAGGTCGAATTCAATTTACGACTGCTATGCTATGGGCACTTGCCTTTGTGCCTTGTTTTATGATTGGTGGTATCACAGGGGTCATGCTGGCAATGGGTGCGGCAGATTATCAATACCATAATACCCTTTTCCTAGTCGCACACTTTCATTATGTGTTGATTCCTGGAGTTGTATTTGCAGTATTTGCAGGACTTTATTATTGGTGGCCAAAAATGTTTGGTTTTATGCTGAACGAAAAAATCGGTAAATGGCATTTTTGGTTATTTGTGATTGGTTTTAATGTTACATTTTTACCGATGTTCTTCTTGGGTCTAAACGGGGCTGTTCGTAGGTCCTATACGTACTCAGTTGAATCAGGTTATGCACCGCTATTCTTTATCTCATTTATCGGGGCATTAATCTTAGCAGCCGGCTTTGCAGCGATGTGTTATAACATTTATTGGAGCGCCCGTTATGCCGATCGAAACATTTCATCGGATCCATGGGACGCGCGAACATTAGAATGGGCAACCGCTTCACCCGTTCAACATTATAATTTTGCAGTAACACCTGAAGTCACAACACTTGATGCTTTCTGGCATATGAAAAAAAATAATCAAAATTTACACGTAAACGAAAAGGAATATGAAGAGATTCATCTACCAAGCAATTCCGGTTTGCCATTTTTCATGTGTGTTGTGTTTGGAATTGCCGGTTTCTTCCTTGTATTTGAATGGACTGTAGCAGCTGCCATTGCTGCAATAGGAATCATCATTGGTCTCATTTACCGTTCCTTTGATTATAATGATGGTTATCATGTTAGTCTTGATGAAATTATCAAGACGGAACGAACTTGGAAAAAGGTTGATGAAGAGGTGAATAATCATGTCAGCTAAGCTCGACACTTCGTTACCATTAGAATATCAATTAGAACAAAGTAGATTAAACATTTTCGGATTTTGGATTTTCTTAGGTGCAGAAATTATCCTATTCGCCACCCTCTTCGCCGTTTACGCCGTGTTAGGTGAGCGAACTGCGGGTGGACCCACCCCTCAGGATATCTTTGTACTTAAAGATGTCTTAATTGAAACGATGTTATTGTTAACGAGTAGTTTCACTTGCGGCCTAGCAATCTATGAAATGCGTCGGAACAATGTCAAAGGTTTATTGACTTGGATGATTATAACATTGCTGCTTGGCGCTGGATTTATCTTTATGGAAGTTTCGGAGTTTATTCATTATGTTCATGAAGGTGCAACCATGCAAACAAGTGCTTTCCTATCTAGTTTTTTCGTCTTACTAGGTACGCATGGAGCACATGTTAGCTTGGGGATTGGCTGGGCTATATTAATTATCATTCAGCTTTTGCGTCGCGGAATCACTCCGGTTACCGCTAGAAAGATTTTTATTATCGGATTGTATTGGCATTTTCTAGATGTGGTTTGGATCTTTATTTTCACATTTGTTTATTTAGCAAGGATGGTGGGTTAGGATGTCTCAACATACAAAAGGATTTCCGATTAGTCATGTGATTGGCTTCCTCATGTCCCTCGTTTTGACATTTGGTGCTGTCTTTATTGCTTTAAAAACTTCTTTACCTTTGAAGACCATAATTTGGGTGATTGGCTCCTTAGCCGTAATCCAAGCCTGTCTACAGTTGTACATGTTCATGCATATGAATGAGGGTGAAGATGGTAAGGCGCAACTCATTAATATTGTATACGCGTTTTTTATTGCCGCAGTTACTGTTTTTGGAACGGTTTGGGTTATGTCATTCGGAATGTAATTAATAGGCGGTTCACCTCGGGTGGCCGCCTTTTTTTGTCCGTTACAGGAGTGTTTTTATTTTTAATAGAAAGGCTTTGTTGTTAAAATTGCGAAAAAGGGGAAAAAGCCAAAAGGATCGTTACCCTAGATTAATTTAGGGTAACGATCCTTTTCAAATTCTATTCTGATTAGCTTAGCACCCAGTTCTGAATTGCTTTCGCTACGCCATCTTCATTATTCGTAGCAGTCACCCAGTCTGCAGCAAGCTTAACTGACTCTTGTGCGTTCCCCATCGCAACCCCTATCCCTGCAGCCTGAATCATGGACATGTCATTTAAGCTGTCACCCACTGCCATTACCTGATCCATTGATAGACCAAGCCGCTTACACACCATTTCAATCCCTTTTGCTTTATTGACCCCACTTGAATTGACTTCAATATTGATGGGACTTGAATTACTGATTTCAAAATAATGACCTCGACCTCGAAGGTTTTCCAGAATGACATTCCGAACTGCATCTTCAGGAATCTCATAGCCAAATTTTAACCAAGTATGATTTTCAATATCTTCAGGCATCTCCCTGCGCCAAACACGGTCTGTGGCCGTCGCCCAAAATTTGGTTTGATGCTCTTTTGCTAAACCGAACATCCACTGAATATGTTCGGTCGGAACGATTTGTCTTTGCACCAGATCACCATTTTCATCCCAGACCTCACTCCCATTTACGGTAACATGGTAGGAAGATAGTTCTAGATTCTTAACATATTCCCGAGATGTAATTAAAGATCTCCCCGTGCAACAAACGATATGTACTCCATTTTTTTGTGCTTCTCGGATGGCTTCTCGGTTTCCTATTGAGATTTCATCTCGATCATTTAGTAAGGTCCCATCCATATCTAAAGCAACAAGCTTAATTTCTTTTTTGTTCAAAACCTCTCCCCCAAATCTTCTCTATTTAATTAACGTAGTATGGTGTTGGTTCCTTAGATTTCACCTTTTATCATTGATCATCCTGTTTACGAAAATGACCTGACCGCTTAACTTTCGTTTCGAGATATTTCTGATTATACTTAGAAACATCCCCCCATAATGAAACTCTTTTCACTACATTTGCCCCCGAATTTTTCAGGGCATCCAGTTTCCGAGGATTATTGGTGATTAACGTTACCGGCTTGCTCCTGAGTGTCTTTAGGACCCTAATCGCATCTTCATAATTGCGAGAATCATCTACAAATCCAAGCTGTAGATTGGCTTCAACCGTATCAAGCCCATTCTCCTGAAGAATATAGGCCATCGCCTTACTAAACAACCCAATTCCTCTACCCTCGTGATTTGCTAAATAAAATAGTGCACCGGTTCCGTAATCAGAAATCATTTTCATTGCTTGCTTTAATTGGAATCCACAATCGCAGCGTTTACTGCCAAATATATCACCCGTGTGGCAAATACTGTGCATCCTAATCAGCGCATCCTCTGTATTTTCAAAATCCCCAAACACCAGAACACTCGATTGTTGCATTTCAGCGAGGTTTGACGATGATAAGGTCTCAATAATTTTTTCAGTATCATAGGAGCCATCATTACAAAAATGACCCGCCATATCTTCACATCTTAACCAACAATACCATTTAAAAGTGGTCGTTTCACCATTCAAATTAACAGGTAATTGAATGGGGCCGACAAGGTAAATTGATTTTCCATTATTATTAATGACGGTAATATTTTCTTTTAAAATTGAGACTACTTGTGGTTCGATCAAAATATTCACCTCTTTATTTACAATCTTTGTCCATATTGATAGCATACCATTTCCTTCGAAAATAAACCTTTTAGAGCTAGTCTCCTATCGGGAAATTTTCTTTATAGGTTTGTTCCTGTTTAATCTGCTCGTCTTGTATCAAGGCCATTTCTTGTTTGCGAATTTCTACAAAAGTCCGGAAATCTTGAGGTGTTGCATTCTTTATATCATTCATGTTAATCAGAATTTCCGCAAGCATATCAGCATCCTTCAATGAACAATTGATCCCAAAAGCACCCGTTGGTGTCATCGTGTGAGCTGCGTCTCCGATTATCACTAATCCATCCTTCGTCCATTGCTCACAGGAACTACTAAAAACGGGTAAGAATACGATATCATTCCAAGAGTTTATATGTTGACGGACTGGACCCTCTAACTGTGGGAAAGACTCAATTAATTTTTGAATATATGGTTCAAAAGATTGTTTACGAATTTCAGGATAAGACCCCTCTTTAATGTTCCAACCAATTTGGACGAATCCCCCTGCCTGAGTGAACACGGCAAGCTGTTCACCGTCCA
>CAURFY010000270.1:0-4273 GCA_963524115.1 uncultured Bacillus sp. | reverse complement strand
TACCTGTCCCGTTTGCAGGATACTTTGGTGTACAATAAATTTTTTACTGTATTCATCGATAAATTGTTCATACTTCTCCTCAATTTCATGAAGCGGCCAACTTTTATCTATTAATGACTGGTCTTTTTGGGGACCCTTATATTCCGAAACAAAGAAATCAACATAGGGTTCAATATTATACTTGCTTATTAAGAGCTCTACCTCTTTTTCCAAGTTATTCGGAGATACCCAACATCCATTCGTAAAACTACCAAAACCACTCCATTGAAGTTCTTTCCTTAATTCATCACGAATTTGTCTTTTCTCTTCTGGGATCGTGTACATTAAGATTCTCCACTTCCCATCCCACTCATGAGAATTTAACTTGTAAATTCTAAGGGCTGCTTCTTCAAAGCGGCTTTCACCACGAGATGTTAAAAAGTAATAGCTTTTGTTCCCTCTTTTTTCGGACTGCATCACCCCTTGTTTTACCATACGCGAGACAGCAACACGAACCCCCTGTTCATTATGTCCAAATTCTTTTAATAAACGAATTAAACTTCCAATCCAAATCTTATTACCATAATGACGGATATAATCTCCATAAATTGTTAAAATCATCGATTGTGTGTTCGAACTCATGTCTATCTCACTCTTTCTATTTAAGCACTATATAACTATTCTATAACGATGTCTTAAATAATTGTACAAATATGCAAAAATTTTCATTATTTCCCTATGAAAATAGGATTTCTTCGTTCACTAAATGCATTTAATGCTTCTAAGCGGTCCTCTGTAGGAATCGTTAATTCATATGCCTTTGATTCAATCGCCAATCCTGTTTGTAAATCGACATTCATTCCTTGCGAAATGGCATATTTCGCCTGTTCTAAGGCAATAGGACCGTTTTTCATCATTTCAGTTGCCAATTCTTCACATGTCGAAAGTAGTTCTTCACTATTTACAACTTTAATAAGGATTCCCAATCCATAGGCATCTTGGGAAGAGATTTTTCGAGATGTTAAAATAAGTTCTTTCGCTTTAGCCTCCCCAACTAATCGTGGCAAACGCTGTGTGCCTCCGGCTCCAGGAATTATACCCCAGCTCGTTTCAGTCAGGCCCATCCTTGCTTCCTCAACCGCAATAGCAAAATCACAGGCCAACATTAACTCAAATCCTCCACCAAATGCAAATCCATTTACTGCTGCAATCGTTGGCTGTGGAAGAGATGCAATGCTATTAAAGACCTCGCGAATTGCCTTAACATTTCGATGCACTTGTTTTTCTGATAATAATTTACGCTCCTTAAGGTCAGCACCTGCGCTAAATGCCTTATTGCCAGCTCCAGTAAAAATAACCACTCTTACTTCTTGATCAAGATGAATGGTATCAACCACCTCTTGAAGTTGCTTTAGTGTTTCGTAATTAAAACAATTTAAAACATCAGGACGGTTTAGTGTTACATAACCAATATTTTCTGAAACTGAATAGTTAATAAATGTCATTCCTTTTCCACTCCTTGAATTTGATAAAGAACCCTTATCTAGAACTTACTAAATAAGGGTGTTTCACTCATTCCTCTATATTCTCAACGATGACGGAAATCCCTTGCCCAACACCGATACACATTGTGGCAAGACCGTAAGTTTCACCTCTTTTTTTCATCTCATATATAAGAGTCGTTAAAATACGTGCACCACTAGCCCCTAGAGGATGTCCAAACGCGATCGCTCCTCCGTTTACGTTTACCTTATTTTTGTCTAGTTCTAGTTGGCGAATACATTCTAATGATTGCGAAGCAAATGCTTCATTTAGCTCGATTAAACCAATGTCCTTCACTGCTAAATTTGAACGTTCCAAAGCCTTTCTTGTTGAAAAAATAGGCCCCAATCCCATTACTGCGGGTTCTAATCCTGCAGTGGCTCCAACAACATATTTTACAAGCGGCTTCATTCCTAATTCCTTTGCCTTATCGGAACTCATTATTAATAAAGCTGATGCACCGTCATTTACTCCAGAGGCATTACCTGCTGTCACTGTCCCTTCTGGAAACAACGGTTGAATGCTTCCTAATTTCTCTAGTGTTGTTTCAGGACGTGGGTGCTCATCCGTATCGATGACTATACTATTTCCTTTCCTGTCTTTATATACAACAGGAATAATCTCATCCACAAAACGGTTATTTTCCATTGCTTTTTTTGCACGTTGCTGACTTTCGAAGGCAAATCTGTCTTGATCACTACGTGAAACTTTGAACCGCGTCGCTACGTTTTCAGCTGTTTTGGGCATTGTATCAGCACCATACATTTCTGCTAATTTTTTATTGGTAAACCTCCAACCAATCGTTGTGTCCTGCAAGTCCATATTTCCACGTGGAAAATCGCTTTCTGGCTTAGCCATAACTAAAGGTGCCCGTGTCATACTTTCGGTGCCACCGGCAATATAAATATCTCCTTCACCGATTGTAATTGCCCTCGATGCATAAATAACAGCATCTAATCCAGAACCGCATAACCGGTTGACCGTTGTTCCAGCAACAGTTATTGGTAGCCCTGCTAAAAGCGAAGACATTCTAGCCACGTTGCGGTTATCTTCACCAGCTTGGTTGGCATTCCCTAGGATTACCTCCTCAATTTGGTCTGGTGGAAGATTAGGGTTTCGTTCAATAATTGCTTTTATGACAATGGCTCCTAAATCATCGGGTCGAATATTCTTTAAGGCACCTTTATAACGTCCAATCGGAGTACGTACGGCATCTACAATTACTACCTCTTTCATCTGTTAACCTCCTCTTTCAATTTTGTTGTATAGTCATAAACCCCTTTGCCAGTTTTTCGACCTAAACGGCCTGCCTTTACATACTGCTCTAATAATGGTGCCGGTCGATATTTTTCACCAAGCTTTTCGTGTAAATACTTTAAATTATTCAAACGGGCATCAAGACCCACTAAATCAACAAGTTCAAATGGCCCCATTGGATAGTTAAGCCCCAATTTAATGGCTTTATCTATCTCTTCGGGTGTACCCAACCCTTCTTGCAGCATATAAAAGGCTTCGTTCCCAACTAAAGCACTAATCCGGCTTGTTACAAATCCAGGAAACTCATTAATTACAACTGTTTCCTTACCCATTTGCTCAGCCACTTCTTTAATCACCTGTGCGGTTTCTTCACTTGTTTCCAAACCACGGATGATCTCAACAAGTGGCATTTTATGTACAGGGTTAAAAAAATGCATAGCAATCATTTTTTCGGGACGTTTAGTATAAGATGCGATTTCCGTTGGGCTCATTGTTGAGGTGTTTGTAGCAAAGTAACAGTGTTCAGGTGCAAAGTCTTCAAGTGTTTTGAATACTTGTTTTTTTATTTCCTCCTTCTCTGGAACAGCCTCAATCACCAAATCCGCTTCACTGACTGATTTTAGTAAGTTAGTAGAATATTTTAGTTTTCCCTTAGCTACAGCTGTTTTTTCAATAGATAGCTTTCCGCGATCCAGACTTTTTTGGAAGATGCCATTAATCTCTTTTTGCGCATTTTGAATAACTAACTCATCTGCATCAACCAATGTTACAACATATCCACCAACCGCTCCTACATAGGCAATCCCTCTTCCCATTACACCTGAACCAACTACTACGATATTATTTATCATCCTTTTCTCCCCTTTGTCTCTTATAAAAATGAGTACGAACCACACTCATTTTAAGAGTTTGTTCGCACTCATTTTTTCCTTACATACCAAATGGATTGATTGGGCGGCTGCCATAGTAAGAAATAATACTCTTAGTTTCTGTATATAAATCAAGGGTTTCAATACATAACTCACGGCCAAAACCTGATTGTTTATAGCCACCAAACGGAGTCCCTGGGAAGGCTGAGAATGGACAATTCACCATGACAATCCCAGCTTGAATTTGATTTGCAACACGTGTTGCACGAGCTCCATCTTTTGACCAAACAGCTGAGCCTAATCCAAAATCAGTATCATTTGCCAGTTTAATTGCTTCTTTTTCATCTTTGAATTTCATGATGACCACCACTGGACCGAAAATTTCTTCGTCTACAACTTTCATCCCATGTTTAACATTTGCGATCACAGTTGGTTCATACCAGAAACCGTTTTCGAAGCCTTCAACTTTCGCTTCTTTCCCACCAGCTAAAATATCAGCTCCATCCGCTATAGCCGACTTCACATAGCCATCAATCACATCTAATTGATTTTGGTCAATAATTGCCCCCATGTGAGTTCCTTTATCACAAGGATTTCCTAGCTGCAGCTTTTTCGTCTTTTCCACA
>CAURFY010000269.1:0-4283 GCA_963524115.1 uncultured Bacillus sp. | reverse complement strand
GTCCCATTCAGTAATGAGATGATTTTGTCCAAAATATCGTTATATTGATCGATTGCAGAACCTCCCAAACACATGCCAATGCACATTCCCAAGGAGTAGTTCAAACAAGCAACATTCCTTTTCGAAGGATTGCTACAGTTAATTTTTAAAAAATCTTTAAGTTCCTGTAAAACTTTTTCTACAGAACTTTTGCTCGAATAGGGACCAAAATAAATATTGTTTTCATTTTCAATAGGGCATTTGGTCAATTCGATTTTTCTGTTGTCATCTTCCGTTTTTATCACAATATAGGTATACGATTGTGGACTTTTCATTTTTTTATTATAGTGTGGCTTTATTTCTTTGATTAGTTTGCATTCAAGCATAAAGGCTTCAAATTCTGTGTCTGTTAGAATATAGTCAAAGTCTTTTAAGTTTTGGACCAGCTTTTTTACCTTTTGCGTATGGGCTTTAGAGTTTTGAAAATAAGATTGGACTCTATTCTTTAGATTTTTTGATTTACCAACATAAATGATACTTCCTAGTGAATCTTTCATTAAGTAAACTCCAGGAGTGGAGGGTAGGTTTTTAACCTTATCTTTCAAATTAATATGAATTCCTCCCATCACACGAATCATTATTATTTTAACATAACTTCTATAAACCAAATGACAATAAAGTTTCTTATTTGATTATCTCATGAAGTTTTCATAAATATAAACATTATGCTATAAATTAAGGAGGGATGCGGTTTAGTCTTGAAATCATTGTTTGTTTGCTGGAGCTTCAATGGTGAAACTGGGATGAGGAAAAAGCCTTTAAACACCTCAGTGAATTAGTTACTGCCCAAGATATTGTAATACTCAAAAGGCTAATGTAGGAATAACTATGTCAATAACAGCTTTAAGTGATATATTTTATAAAGAAAGGTGTGTGTTCTTCATGAAAAAGGGTTATTTAGGAATTGGAATATTTATTGCGGTGATAGTAATTATTGGTGTAATGCTGATGTCCAGCTATAACAATTTTGTCAATTTGGATGAAAATGTCGATCAATCTTATGCACAAATTGAGAATCAGCTCCAAAGAAGGCTTGATTTAATCCCAAACCTAGTAAACACAGTTAAAGGATATGCCTCACATGAAAAAGAAGTCATTGCATCGATTTCGGATGCCCGGGCAAAACTAGCTGGAGCTAAAACTCCAGAAGAGGAAGCAACAGCTAACGCAGAAATAACGGGTGCTTTAAGCCGCTTGCTTGTTGTAGTTGAAAATTACCCAGATCTTAAAGCAGATAAGCAGTTTACTCAGTTAATGGATGAGCTATCAGGAACGGAAAATAGAATTGCGGTTGCCCGAAAAGATTATAATGATCAGGTAGCGGTTTATAACAAAAAGGTAAAGCGATTTCCAGGAGCGATTGTAGCAGGAATCACTGGATTCGATCAAAGGGAATATTTTAAAGCGGACCCTAAAGCGGCAGAAACTCCAGAGGTTGATTTTGGAGGCAATCAATAATGAAAGCGAAAAGAGTCTTCAGCTTTCTTTTGGTTATATTTACCGTTTTTCTTTTAGGAGGAAAAGGGTTTGCTGAGGAAATAAAGATTCCTGCTCCTGTTGGAGATATTTATGTACAGGATTTTGCCAATGTACTAAGCGAGCAGGAAAAAGCCGAATTAAGAAATATAGGCAGGACAATTGAAGATCAAACAACCGCACAAGTTGCTGTTTTGACAGTCGATACAATAGGAGATCGTTCAATAGAGGAATTTTCGAATGAGGCTTTTCGTCAATACGGAATCGGGACAAAAAAGGAAAACAATGGGGTTTTGCTTGTCTTGGCTTTGAATGACCGTAAAGTAAGAATTGAAGTGGGATATGGGCTAGAGGGAAGACTTCCAGATGGAAAAACTGGTCGGATACTTGATGAAACTGCGATTCCTTTCTTGCAAAATCAACAACCGAACCGAGCCGTTATTGAAACATATAAGGTTTTAGGTAATGAAGTCCTTAAAGAATATGGCAAGGAAGGACTGCAGACAACTGATAATGGAAAGCAGACTACAAGTGATAATGGTCAAAGGGCAACCGAGAGTAAAGGAATTGGTATTCCTACTTGGTTGATTATCCTTATCGTAATTGTAGTTGTGATTCTTGATTTTAAGTTTTTTGGTGGAACACTCACATATCTCATCCTTTCCATGATATCTAGAGGTGGCCGAGGCGGAGGCGGTGGAGGTTCTCGCGGAGGCGGAGGCGGTTCATCTGGAGGTGGAGGTGCAGGAAGAGGGTGGTAGGCCCTGCATCGTAATAAATCTGCAATGTTAATAAACAGTAAAAAATGGATAAAATATAAAAAACTAGTGCTCGATAATGTTACGATAATAATGGAGTGATGATATGAGTAAAGCCAAAGCTAAAAGTGGAATCGGTAGAGGAACGGGTAAGAAGGGTTGGAATCGTTGGAAGGCCGGAGCAAATAAAGCCAAAAGTGCCAAGCCGTATGTAAGTAAGGGTGTTAAAAATACGGATGAAGCAAAGGTAGCCAACAGTAGCAAAGGTGACACATCTGAAATATAGCAACGGCTCAAAAAAAGGTTGTTAGCTGTATTCAATAGGCAGCCCTCGTTATTGTTTAGGAGGATTGCTTTTTGTGTTATGTAACCAGAGTGATGTATGGAAATGATAAAAAAGTAAAACAAGTTTAAACAAATTATGTAATTGAGTTATAATATCTATGATTAATTATTTGGTAGAGACCAAAGTTGAAAGTGAGTGTTTTAGTTTATGGGCCGTAAGTGGAATAATATTAAAGAAAAAAAGGCGTCAAAGGATGCGAATACGAGTCGTATCTATGCAAAGTTTGGAGTGGAAATTTATGTAGCTGCAAGACAAGGCGAACCAAATCCAGATTCAAATCAGGCTTTGAAATTCGTCCTTGAACGTGCCAAAACCTACAATGTACCAAGACACATAATTGACCGTGCAATTGAAAAGGCAAAAGGTGGTTCGGAAGAAAGTTATGTTGAACTACGCTACGAAGGATTCGGACCAAGTGGATCTATGGTAATTGTTGACGCGCTTACAAATAACGTGAACCGTACTGCATCAGATGTTCGGGCTGCATATGGAAAAAATGGTGGAAACATGGGAGTCAGTGGGTCAGTTGCCTATATGTTTGATGCAACGGCTGTTATCGGAGTTGAAGGTAAAACAGCTGATGAAGTGCTTGAAATTTTAATGGAAGCAGATGTAGACGTCCGTGACATAATTGAAGAAGATGACTCGATTATCGTTTATGCCGAGCCTGATCAATTCCATGCCGTACAAGAAGCATTAAAGAATGCTGGGATAACTGATTTTACTGTTGCCGAACTAACAATGCTTGCTCAAAATGACGTAACTCTTACTGAAGAAGCACAAGCAAAATTTGAAAAAATGATTGATGCATTAGAGGATTTAGAAGATGTTCAACAAGTGTACCATAATGTAGACCTTGGTGATTAATAGAATAATCTGTAGACCTTGTTGTGAACAAAGGTCTATTTTTTTTGTTTAAAATTTTGCAATGTTACCGTTTACAAACTGGTATAGACATGTTATTATTAGTTTACTAAAATAATATTGATCACATGTTACTGATTCGACCAGGCATGGTGGTAAATAAAAGGGTTTTTCATTCCTTTTATTGTACCCCATGTCTTTTTTGTTTTTACGCCTACATTAAGAATTAAAATAGTATCATTAACCAAAAATAAGGTTTAGCCAAAAATAAAGATTAATCAAAATAAGGGAGAATTTAAAATGCGATTTAACTTTTTCAAAAAAACAAAGTTAGAAATATATATACCAGTCAATGGGAAAATTATCCCGATTGAGGAGGTTCCAGATCCCGTTTTCAACCAAAAGATGATGGGGGAAGGAGTTGCGGTCTTCCCAACGGAAGGAAATATTTTTGCTCCTATATCTGGAACGATTATTCAAATTGCTCCTACTAAACATGCAGTAGGGATCCTTGCTGAGGATGGTACAGAAATCCTCATTCATGTTGGATTAGAAACGGTTTCATTAAAAGGTGAAGGCTTTAAAGTAGCCGTCAAAGAAGGAGAAAGGGTTTCCAAAGGTCAGCTCCTAATTGAGGTCGATTGGGAATATATTAGTGCACATGCCAAAAGCATCATCACACCCATTGTGATTACCAATAGTCATGAAGGTGGCAAACAGTTTATTTTCACAGAGGAAAAGGAGGGGGTCCAAGGACATACGGTTATTATGACAGTTTCCGTTAAGTGATGATCGTCTAA
>CAURFY010000268.1:0-4298 GCA_963524115.1 uncultured Bacillus sp. | reverse complement strand
GGGGTAGAACGTATGGCCCGTTTGACCAAGATCCCGTCCGCAAAACAGTTCACCCCCTACTTGTAGAAACATGTTTGAGGCTGGTTGGGACTAAGATCTCGTATAACAAGCGAAGCTATGACACTACAGGGAAGAACTAGGGGTACCGGTAATTATTTTTGGAGGAAGAATTTGAATGAGTCCAGTCATTGGTCTGGATGTCGCAAAAGGTGAAAGTCAGGTTCAAGCATACTTGGATAAAAAGAAACCTTATAAAAAGAGTTTTAAAGTACAACATAATCTTGAAGGTTTAGCTAGTTTATTAGATTTTATTAAAGAGTTAGAGGATGTGGCAGGAGAACGGCCTCCGATTATACTAGAATCATCTGGACATTATCACAAACCCATTGTTTAATATTTCGAGGACAGAGGATATTTAATTATTATCGTAAATCCACTCATATCTTATAAAGCAAAGAATTCTAGTTTACGTAAAGTAAAAACAGATATCATAGACGCGAATCACCTCTGTGAGCTGTACTATAAAGAGGATTTAGAGCCTTATAAAAAGCGAGGAATTCAATTATTAAATCTACGTAATCTTACAAGGCAGCATGATAATATTACAGGGATAGTTGTGCAAACCAAACTCCAATTCCAGGCAGTTTTAGATCAAGTATTTCCTAAATACAGTAAGGTTTTTGGAAGCTAATACTCAGATGTTTCATTACTAACTTTACAAGCTTTTCCTACTTCAGAAGAGGTTTTGAAGGCTGATAATGAAACATTAGCAAATAAAATAAAAGAACTCTATAACACTCGTTCACTGTAATGGGCAAACAAACAAGCCGAGAAATTACTAGCCGCAGCAGCACAAAACCCATTTCAGAAGAATTTATATTCTAGTCTAATACTAAGCCTGAATATGTATATTAAAATGCTTCTTGAATACAAAAAACATCTATCCATGCTTGAAGATGAGATAGATGCTTTAGCAAAAAATATTGAAGAATATGAGATTATCCGTTCAATTCCCGGTGTAGGTGAAAAAATCGCCGCCACGATTATTTCTGAAATTGGGGAAATTGAAAGGTATAATCACCCTAAGAAACTAGTTGCCTTTGCAGGCATTGATCCTACTGTCTTTGAATCTGGAACCTTCAAAGGTACACAAAACCGAATTACTAAAAGAGGTTCTAGTAGGCTAAGGCAAACTCTTTATATGGCTGTTAAATGTGCCATTCGTGACTGTCGCAAACAAAAAACGACGGATGAAATCATCCCACGCAACAAGCGATTACGTGCTTTTTATGATAAGAAACGTGAAGAAGGAAAGCCATATAAAGTAGCCCTAATTGCATGTGCTAATAAACTCTTACATTGGATTTATGCACTATTAAAAAATAATTCTACATTCCAAGATTTAGCTTGATTTAAACATTTGACCATGTGCACCAAAACTTTCCAAACATAGTATTTGGAAGGTTATTTGGCATGCACAAATTTAGTATAACATGAACTTTTTTTAAGTCTTTATTAAAAATTGTTGACAACTATTGGCTGGTTTGTGGAAGACTAATTTTATTAAAAATCAATCAATTTGTTTACAATCTAGACCATTTTGGTTTCTCAAAACTATTTTTTTAACTTTTATCACTAGAAGGTTTGACGTGGTAAACTGCATGTCATTCTTTGGTACACTTTTTGTCAATCAGTGGTAACAACTATGTCATTAATGGTACATTTTGGTGGAAGTGTTTTAGTAAGGTTAAATAGCTTATCTAAATCAAGAAAATGCTTAATAAATTTAGAAAGGTAAAAATTGAGCGAAGCTTCGCAGTCTAAAAAAGAGCTGCATGGGCTTCGCTACTGTCGGTTAAGAGGATTGAAGAATGTAAGTGAACATGCTCTGCTTACTGCAACCTACCAAAACATAAAAAAATTGCAACACATTTAGCTTGGTTGGATTGGGTGTGTTGTAATTTCTTTAGATTGATCTGCCCTATGTTGATTGGAGCGGAAATCAACAGGTCCGTTAGCATGAACAATCTCATATTAAAAATTGGCATTTAATGTTCTGACAAAATGGAAAATTACCGAGAAAATATCATTTCTTGACAATCCGAGGAGCGAAATTCGCTCCACCTGTTAAAAGATTGCTCTATATAACTGTTTTAAATAGGATTTCCTCATAATGAAAAAGTAGACAAGATGAAAACTTAAAAAACTACCTAGGACAAATACTAAGTTTTGAATAAGGGATATATTTCCGATCGCTCGCCCAACTAATTGCTGCATCGCCACAAAGGCAACACTGCTATGAATGACGGCTACTATAAAGGGAAGAAAGAACAGAACGCCCATTTCACGGGTTACGACCTTATTTAATTCTTTTTTACTTAAACCAAGCTTTGATAACATTCGGTATTTCTCCTGGTCCTTTTCTAAATCAGTAAATAATCGAAAATAGAGGAAACTTGATGCGAAAACAAAGAAGACAATTCCGACCAGAACAGTCAAAATCGAAAAAATACCGTTAATCTGTTTCATAAATTTCCACTGGATAGTTAAAAAGTTGACGAAATAATCGGGATGATTTGATTTAGAGTCAATATCTTTACTTATTTTTTCAGCAAGATCATGAGTTTCTTTCCAATCTTTAACCAGAAATCCATAAAGATGACGTTCAGATAAATCTTGGTTATTTTTATCATCAGCAACCTTTAGCATCTCAGTATAAAAGGAATCAGCAATAATGAAACACGGCATGTAATTGGCAAAGTACTTGTTCGAGATGACCTTTCGAACCTGTACTTTACTTAGCCCCTGTTTCAATTGTACTTCCTCCCCCTTTTTTGGTCCACTTACTGAACTAGAACCCTTGATGACTATGACTTCATTTTTATTTTCTAACAATACTGGTTTGTACCCCAGGTTCTTTGCATAGTGGTTAAACTCTGATAATTTCATCACGTTCTGGTTAAGTTCTTGATAAGAGGTAGAAACGAGCGTATATGGAATCTTTTCTTTTTCAAGCTCTTTCTTTATTTCTAAAACATGCTTTCGTTCAAGGCCGTTATTAACAGTTGAATCGTATTTTATTGCATAAGTAAGGTCTAGCTGATGTAACAATACCTCCCCCACCGCAGCGGAAGTGCCAATTGCTGTAAAGGCAACTGCCGAAATAACCGCGACCAAAAAAAATGTGATGGCATTGTCCTTGATTCGATAAACAAGTTCCGAGATGGAAAGGATATTGGTTCTCTTAAAAAACAAACGATCGTTTTGTTTCATTGCTTTTAAAAAATAAACACTTAATTGGCTAAAGAAAAAGTAGGTACCTATGACAACTAGTCCCACTACAACAGCCATATAAATAACCATTTCGGCAGAAGACATGTGATTCAAAGCCAATGCAAAATAAAATACTACTAGGTACCCAGCCACGATAAGGAAAATCGCAAGCACCGCTAACCAAATCGATGCCCGCGGTGCCGGTTTCGGTTTTTCTTCTGACTTAATCAAATCCACGAGTTTCGATACCCGCACCGTTTTAGAGGTAAAGAACGAGATCAACACAAACAAAAGCATAAAGCTGATTCCGGTTGTGGTGATCGCCTTGGCAGGGAAGTAAAATGGCAATCCCTTTTCAAGGGTGAGGACCGATGCGCTAATAAGTAAGATCAATTTTGAAAAAATCAAGCCAACTCCGATACCTACAACAGTTGCTAGCGATCCAATAATAATATTTTCATAAAATACAAGTCGAGTGAATTGCCTAGGAGATAAGCCAAGGATCATAAGGATCCCAAACTCCTTCTTTCTTTTTTTCAAAAATGAACTGACAGAATATAAGATAAAGAAGATCGAAAAAATGTAGATAATGTACTGTGAAACTTGGAATCCACCTTTGCCCAAAGTATTCATCGTCGTACTAACCTCAGTAATATTCCCCCCTAATGCTGGGTGGTAAGCGATCAATCCGAAGGTGAAAAAAATAATCACGGCGAAGGTACTGCTAAGGAAATGCCCTATGTAGACACGTTTATTTCGGGCAACATTGTTAAATGAGAACTGTCGAAAAGTCATGGGTATCCCCTCCCAATAGCGATAGGACATTGATGATTTTTTGATAAAACACCTGGCGGTTATCCCCGTTATAAATTTCGTTATTTTAGAGAATTAGGTATACCGCTAGATAAAATGATTATTGCCCCGTTTTACTTAGTAGGGGAAATTGGGGTTCAATCTATTATTTCTGTTAATGAAATGATAACTAAATTAAGCCTAGATGATAAAGATTTTTTAGAAAAGTATTA
>CAURFY010000267.1:0-4300 GCA_963524115.1 uncultured Bacillus sp. | reverse complement strand
GCGGAAAGCGAAGCGCCTGGAACGGAAATCAACATTCTAGTTTAACAGAGCCAAACAACAAATAAAAAGAGATAATCCAGGTATATAGAACTTTTGGATTATCTCTTTTTTGCTAAAAACTCTAGAATGGGTTTAATGTTTTGGATATTTTTTGCTTCAAAATAGGTTTGAAAAGGATCCCCAACTTTCCTAATCCGCTCTATTGTGTTGGTGATGCTAAAGGCTTCTGCTGTGAGTTTGTCGGTCACTTCATGCCAATAAAGCGGGGTCGCTACAGTTGCCGGCCCTGATCCCCTTAAAGAATAGGGGGCGATAATCGTTTTTCCTTCTCCATGTTGGACATAATCAACATAAAGTCTATTTCCGCGGTTTTTCTTCAATCTTTCGATTGTAAAAGAATCCGGATCTTTTGAAATTAAATAATCAGCAATAAAAGAAGTAAACAATCGTGTATCATCATAACTAACTTGATTCTCTTGGAGCGGCAAATAAATTTGTAAACCTTTGTTGCCTGAGGTTTTCACGAAACCAATAAGGTTTAAGTGATCAAGGACCTCTTTTATCAATAAAGAAGCCTTTATGGCTAAATGAAAATCACTTTTTGAAGGTGGGTCCAAATCAAAGACAATTTCACTTGGATAGGAGTTATGAATAGTTTGAAAAGGAATATGAAATTCGATTGCAAGTTGATTTCCAAGCCAAAGTAAAGTCTTTAAGTTGTTGCAAACAATATAGTCGATATTTTCTCTATGATAGAAATTTACATATTCTGGTGCATATTCAGGGCGATTTTTTTGATAAAAAGGCTCTCCAAACATTCCGTGGGGATACCGAATGACAGTTAAAGCTCTGTCCTTTAAAAAAGGGAGCATAAACTCAGAAACCTCTTGTAAATAATGAATATAATCTATTTTTGTTACGGGTGGATTCTCCCAGATTGGTTTTTCAGGATGGGTGATGTCAATGCCTAATGGTATGTTTTTTTGATTATGAATAAAATTTTCATAAATACACTCCTCAGCCTTCAAATCAAATCGGAATTGATGAAAGTGTGGCTCTCTAAGCTGTTTTTCATATACTTCTAAATATTTAATCTCTACACAAATGGCAGGTTGTACGTATACAAATTGTGCATCTTCACGAATCTGATTTTCTTTGATAATTGTGACAAGAGCATTTTTCTCCTCAGGTGTAAGTCCAAAAAGGAATAGACCAATTGGGTAAATCTCCTCACCTTTGAAAACTCCGATAAAAAAATAGCCATTCGATTTTTCATAAGCCGTTATAAAACAAGATACATATTTCCAATTTTTATATTTTAACCATGAGATCGATCGTTTCCCATCTTCCCAGAGACTCAGTTCCTGTTTTGCCACGATGCCTTCTCCGTCATATAGAATCACATTGTCCCAAACCTCTTGAAAACTCCGATTCGAGGAGATCATCTGCACAAGCTTCGGGTTATTTTCACTTGGTTCAAGGGGTAAGTCTACATCTGTAAACAAATTTGTTAACTCCCCTTTTCGCTTAATATAGTGCTCCCCTTTTAAGTCAATTCCCTTTAACTGTAATAAATCAAATACTAATAAAAAACAAGGGTGTGTTTCTGCCGCTTCAAGGATTTTTCTTTGAGAGCGCATTCTACCGCGTATTTGGATCGAGCTGAAATTTGCTTTATAAGGATTTTCCAAGGAAACGAGCTCCCCATCCAACCTAAGTGGGAGAAAAGGAGCAAATTTATCCTTATTTTTTAATAAAAATATTTCAATTTCAGGGAAAAGTGCAAGGAGGGGTTTACCATTTCTGCTGATAATTGCTAGGGTGTCTTTATCCCATTCCAAAATAGCCCTAAAGCCGTCATATTTGACTTCATAATACCAATCAACACCTTCAGGAATGTTGAAAGTTAGACTTGGTAACATAGGTTTCATTAGTCTTACCGTCCTTTTCTGCTACAATAAATCCCTGTTTTTTAAAAATATAAAATTTATTATTCCAAATTCTTTTTGTTCTCATCCATTACCAATTGTTTGTAAGTATTCGCAAGCGCTTTTTCACACAAATTAACAATAGATTAGCTGAAGAATGGAGAGAGGTTTATGCATACAATTTGGAAAGGAAGCATTAGTTTTGGTCTTGTGAATATTCCGATTAAATTGCACACTGCAACGGAAGACAAAGATATAAAGTTAAGAACACTTCATAAGGAATGCCATTCCCCCATACAATATGAAAAGATTTGCCCTGTTTGTAAAGTTGAATTGAAAGCTGAAGACATTGTAAGAGCATTTGAATATACGAAGGGGAAATTTGTGGTACTCGAGGATAAGGATTTTGAAAAACTAAAAAAAGAGAACGAAGAGCGAGCAGTGGAAATTATAGATTTTGTGAAAATGGAACAAATTGACCCGATTTACTATGATAAAACCTACTATATGTCACCAAGTGAAGGTGGCGTAAAGGCTTATTCATTACTTAGAAAGGCTTTGGAAGAATCAGCTAAAGTTGGTTTAGCAAAAATTATCATCCGTTCAAAAGAGCAACTTGCCTTACTTAGGGTTTATGAAAATACCCTGGTCATGGAAACAATTCATTTTCCGGATGAAGTGAGAAAAACGAGTGATGTTCCAAATGTCCCTGCCGAAAGTAATGTTTCGAAAAAAGAACTTGATACTGCTATTTTGCTAATCGACCAATTAACGTCAGAGTTTGAACCAGAAAAATATAACGACGAGTATCGAAGTGCATTAATGGAGCTTATTGAGTCAAAAAGAACAGGACAAGACATCGTTACCCCTACTGCAAAAGATAATGTGTCAAACGTGACTGACTTAATGGCAGCACTCCAGGCCTCCATCGATCGTACAAAACCCCAAAAAACTACTGAAAAAAAGAAGCGAGCCACACCGAAGATAAGAAGAGAAGCTTAAATATAAGGAATTGGATTAATAGCGAGAGGCAATCAGAAATCTTTTTCTGTAGCCTCCTTTTTTTTGAAAAGTTTTTTATAATAAAGATATAACCGAATAGGAGACGGAAACCTACATATTCCTTAATATATTAATTAAAAATGAATAAGAAGGAGCAGGAGAAAAAATGGAGCAATATATATTATCTTTAGATCAAGGGACAACAAGTTCAAGAGCCATTTTGTTTAATAAAAAAGGAGAAATCATTCACATTTGTCAAAAAGAATTTACTCAACTTTTTCCCCAACCAGGGTGGGTAGAGCATAATGCAAATGAGATCTGGGGTTCTATATTATCAGTGATTGCAAGTATTCTATCAGAAACCAATATAAAGCCTGACCAAATTGCTGGAATTGGGATAACCAACCAGCGAGAAACAACAGTGGTTTGGGATAAAGAAACCGGATTACCGGTCTATAATGCAATCGTATGGCAATCAAGACAAACGAGTGAAATATGTGAAGAATTAAAAGAGAAGGGATTTAATAACATCTTCCGTAAAAAAACGGGATTATTAATTGATGCCTATTTTTCCGGAACAAAAGTTAAATGGATTCTTGATCATGTTAAAGGTGCAAGGGAAAGAGCAGAACAAGGAAAACTATTATTTGGAACGATTGACACTTGGTTGATTTGGAAGCTTTCTGGTGGAAAAGCCCATGTAACAGATTATTCCAATGCATCAAGGACATTAATGTTTAACATCCATGAATTAAACTGGGATGTAGAATTACTTGAGATATTATCAGTTCCAGCCTCTATGCTCCCTCAGGTGCGACCATCTTCAGAAATTTATGCGAAAACTGCAACACACCATTTTTTTGGGCATGAGATTCCTATTTCCGGAGCAGCAGGAGACCAACAGGCTGCACTTTTCGGTCAAACATGTTTTGAAAAAGGCATGGCAAAGAATACTTATGGTACCGGTTGCTTTATGCTAATGAATACAGGCGAAGTGGCTGTTGAATCAAAACATGGGCTACTGACCACGATTGCTTGGGGTCTTAACGGTAAGGTGGAATATGCTCTAGAGGGCAGTATTTTTGTAGCGGGATCAGCTATTCAATGGTTGCGCGATGGACTAAGGATGTTAAAAAATGCCTCTGACAGTGAAGAATATGCTCGCAAAGTGGATACAACGGACGGTGTATATGTTGTCCCAGCCTTTGTGGGACTTGGGACACCTTATTGGGATAGCGATGTCCGTGGAGCCATTTTTGGTTTAACAAGGGGAACATCGAAAGAACACTTTATCCGAGCTACGCTTGAGTCATTAGCGTATCAAACAAAAGATGTGTTGTCGGCAATGGAAGCTGACTCTGGAATAACAT
>CAURFY010000266.1:0-4301 GCA_963524115.1 uncultured Bacillus sp. | reverse complement strand
AAGCCGCTTCCGTACCAAGTGAAAAATATCCAGCTTCATCCATTGGTGCAGCTTGACAGACAACTACAGGCTGTTTTGTTGTTTTTTCTAATAGCTTGGGCATTTGATGGAAATGATTTGGGATTAATTCACATGTTCCGTTAAGGAAGGCTTTTCGAGCAAAAGTATTCAAAAAATAGGAAATATATTGTATTTGAGGATGTAATCCATGCATATATTTTCTATCTTTTAATTCAAGCATTTGGTGGATTTTTAAAGATGAAAAAAGGTGCGGATTCTCATCAATTGCTGTCAGTATGAAATCAGGTTCTCCGTTTCCAAGGGGAACGATAATATCAGAATCTTTCGGAATCAATGATAATATTTCTTGAATATTTTTTTCTTTGTTTTGATTCATAGATTTACTCCTTTGACGTACCGTTTTTCACGATCAAGTTTAATGTTTAATTTATAAAATAGAAATGGCGATGTTTTCAAATTGGTTCAAATTCAAACAACATCATTTTAAAATTTTATCATTAAATTTAAAATTTAGGAAATATTTTCTGAATTTTCTTTTATCCACTTTGATGTCATAATGAATTTCTGCCCTCTCCTAATCACTAAACTCAACACACGAAAATGGCTGCCGACATTGTCGACAGCCATTAGGGGGAAAATGACCCTACATTTCTATTAAAACTTAGAATGATAGTTTTCGATTTCCCAAGAAGAAATTGCAGTGCGATAGCTATCCCACTCTGCTTTTTTCAGAGCTACATACTCAGTGTATACATGCTCTCCGAGTGTATTAGAACCAATTTCGCCTGCTTCTAATTCTTTTACAGCTTCTTCTAGGCTACCAGGAAGGTTTTCAATTCCTTTAAAGGCTCTTTCTTCTTCAGTCATATGGAAGATGTCTTCATTTACTGGAGCTTGAACTTCTAGTTCTTTTTCAATTCCATTTAAGCCTGCAGCGGCAATGACTGCAAATGTTAAATATGGGTTAGATGATGGATCTGGACAACGTAATTCTACACGTGTCGCAAGACCTCTTTTTGCCGGAATACGAATAAGTGCTGAACGGTTAGACGCAGACCAAGCTAGATAAACTGGTGCTTCATAACCTGGAACTAAACGTTTATAAGAGTTTACTAGTGGGTTTGTTACTGCCACAAAACTCTTTACGCTTTCTAATACACCTGCAATAAATTGGTAGGCTTGTTTTGATAATTGTAATTCATCAGTTTGGTCAAAGAATGCATTTTCACTACCCTTAAAGAATGACATATTAACGTGCATCCCAGAACCATTGATTCCAAATACAGGTTTCGGCATAAATGTTGCATGATATCCGAATTTCTTAGCAACTGTTTTAACAACCCATTTATAAGTAGTTGAAAGATCAGCTGCAGTTAGGGCATCAGAATATTTAAAGTTGATCTCATGTTGACCTTCAGCTACCTCATGGTGAGATGCTTCAATTGTAAAGCCCATTGCTTTTAATGCACGGTAGATTTCTAAGCGAACGCGTTCCCCAATATCATGTGGAGATGGTTCGAAATAGCCAGCTTTATCGCCTAATTCTTGTGTTGCGTAACCATTATCATCGTTTTTGAATAAGAAGAATTCCAGCTCAGGTCCGACTGAAATAGTAAAACCTTTATCAGCAGCACGAGCGACTGTTTTCTTTAGAACGTTTCTTGTATCACCCTCAAATAGAGTTCCATCAGGGTTCGTTACCGAGCATAAGAAACGCGCTTCTGAGTAACCCGCTTCTTCTGTCCAAGGAAGGACTGCAAACGTAGCTAAATCGGGTTGTAGGTAAAGATCCGATTTGTTAATAGGTGAAAAGCCTTTAATAGACGAACCATCAAACATCATTTTACCTTCTACAACATCATCTAATTGTTCAGTTGTTACCGTTACATGCTTTAAAATCCCTTCAATATCAACGAATTGTAAGTGTAACAGTTCAACACTTTTTGCTTTAATCGTTTCTTTAATTTTCTCTAAAGTTTCTGTTGAATTTGAAATAATTATTCCGCTCATGTTATATTACCTCACATTTTCATGTAGTATTTTATTACATCTGTTTTTGATTATATAAAAATCTACACAGTTTGACAACTATTTTTTTGAATATTTATGCAAGAAGTTTTGTGAGCGTTTTCAGATAAAATAAATTATCGAAAAAGAAGAGAACGGTAATGAATATATAGTATTTATTTGTTTACAATGTGTATAGTTAAATAAAAAACAGAGGAATGGAGAGAAAAAAATTGATTAATATAATCGGTCAAATCATGCTGTATGTTAATAACCAGGATGAGTCATTGAAGTTTTGGACGGAGAAAGTAGGGTTTTCCATCATTTCTAAAGTGGATAACGGTCAAGGTATGAAATGGTTTGTAATTGCGCCCACCAAGGATGCTCAAACAAGCATCGTTCTACACAGCAAGGAATTTGTTGCTAAGATGTCGCCTGAAGTGAATCTGGGTACCCCATCATTATTATTTTTCTCGAATAACTTCGATCAATTGTATAAGGACTTTCTTGATAAAAATATTAAAGTAGGAGAAATAGTTGATATGCCTGAGGGAAGAGTATTTAACTTCCCTGATAATGAAGAAAATTATTTTGCAGTAGTAGAAAAAAAGTAAACAGGCACCCCTGTTAATACTTACTATTCCTATAACAATAAAAATGACTAACAAAATTACATACAATTTGTGAGTCATTTTTTGTTACATTTTTTTGTATTTGTAATCGGAACCGGAACCCGTTAGGAAAATGAAGTCCTTTATTAAATCTTATCATCTCACAAGGAAATAAATGGAAAAATAATAATAATTTTTCTACCTTCGTTGTTTTATTTTTCATAATAATAAATGATAGATTATGGATTTAAATACGTATAAAATATTAATTATTATCATTATTATTAGGGGGCACTTTAAAATGAAATATCTAGCCGTTTTTTGTGGATCGAGAAATGGCGCATCTGAGGTTTATTTAGAAAGCGCTAAAAAGCTCGGAAAAGAACTTGCAAAACGGAAGATTTCACTGGTGTATGGTGGGTCGAGTATTGGAATGATGGGAGCAGTTGCCGATTCTGTTTTAGAAGCTGGTGGACAAGTCATTGGAGTAATGCCAAGTTTTTTAAATACGAAAGAAAGATCACATTCAAAATTAACAGAATTGCTCATTGTCGGTTCGATGCATGAGAGGAAAGCAAAAATGGCTGATTTAGCCGATGGTTTTATCGCTTTGCCAGGTGGACCAGGAACTTTAGAAGAATTTTTTGAGATTTTCACTTGGGGTCAGTTAGGACTTCATCAAAAACCATTAGGTATATTAAATATCAATCATTATTTTGATCCTCTTGTTGCTTTATTTAATCATATGACGGATGAGCAGTTTATGGACGAAAAGTATCGTTCGATGGCGCTTGTAGATACAAAGCCAAGTGGGCTTCTTGATCAATTTCTCGATTTTGAACCGATTGAAATAAAAACATTTCTTACTGAAAATCAGACCTGATTCATTTCATTAACCTATATCCATCTTTTCGGTAATTGACTTCTAGCTTATCGCTCAACTTATAGTCTATTTAAACAGTTTTTTGATTAATTTAAAAATATCAAAGGTTGTACGATTGTACACTTTGTTATACATATACTTTTTAGGACTTCTTAGCCATCCATAGCCCCTTGGCATTTTTAAACCTGCGCGATGGACTATTTGTCTTTTGATGCTTGTTCTTGCTGCAATTCTTTTTTTAAAGCTTGGTTTTCTCATCCCGAATTTCATTACAGCATCCCCTAACGAATTGATTGGTGTTTTGTTTTCTACAATGGATTTTGCTTTCGAAGGCCAGGAAAATAAGATTTGTTTATGATTAAACTTCGATAAATCTAATGTATTTTCCTTTATTATCAAAATTTAAACATTTAATATTTTAATAAAACAATATTAATTGAATCCTTTTCCTCATTTAATCGTCTTAAATAGTGAGAATCTAAGTTTAGTATGAAAGGAAAAAGCTATCTTGAAAATTAAATTGTTCGGAAGGACGTTCATCACAATCGTCCTTGTCCTAATGGCTATTTTCATGTATTATCGATATCTTTCAAAACCAGTAGTGAATCAAACTGTTGTGATGCCAGATCGCCTAAACCCTGTGGTAGAAGAACGTTCAAATCAGCTCATAACAAAAGCCGCAGCTAAAGGGATTGTAATTTTAATCACTGATGGGTTCCGAAGTGTATCTGAACAGAATCTTCTATATGGAAAAGGTCGTACTACTGAGGGGAACATCG
>CAURFY010000265.1:0-4307 GCA_963524115.1 uncultured Bacillus sp. | reverse complement strand
CCGCCCCATCCCCGTCCCTCCACAACCCATTCCCAATCCAACCGGCATACTTCCAACGAAAGAACGATAATCTTCGATACCCTATGCTTCGTGTCCAGCGATCCACACTCCACGATCTTTAAGATCGTCAATTGTTCGAGCCATATTAGTGATCCGTACAACAGGGATATATTCAATTGCTCCGGTAGAGGCTTTGGCTACTGTAGAGGTTAATCCAACCGCTCTCCGTTTTGGAATAATAATACCATGTGCACCAACAGCATCAGCCGTTCTCATAATCGAGCCTAAATTGTGCGGGTCTTCAATTTCATCTAAAAGCAAAAAGAAGGGAGGTTCATTTTTCTTATCTGCCGCAGCAAACAAATCATCCAATTCAGCATACTGATAGGCAGCAACTGCAGCAACAACCCCTTGATGATTTCCTTCTGTCATTTGATCAATCTTCTTCTTTGGAACAAGTTGTATTAGCACATTATTTTCTTTAGCTAATTTAGTCACTTGTTGCATTTGTCCACCTTGAGAACCTTCAGCAATGAAAATTTTATTTATATCGCGGTTTGCTTTAAGCGCCTCAATGACTGGATTTTTCCCAATAATGTAATCTGAATTCACTACGCACGTCCTCCTTTCTTTTCTTCTACAATAAGAAAAGCCTTTTTAATCAATTCCTGTAACCGAACTTCATTCTTGGATAAATATAAAGTTCCGATTAATGCCTCAAACCCCGTACTGTATCGATATGTTTGCACATCTGTATTCTTCGGTACACTCCCGGATTTTGCATTTCTCCCTCTTTTTAACACAGTAATCTCATCTTCACTAAGAACTTCTTCCTCGATTAATCGATGTGCGACCATAGCCTGTGCTTTAGCAGATACATAGTTGGTTGCTTCTCTGTGTAATTGATTCGGCCTTACTTTACCACTTTGTATCAGGTGATGACGAACATAGGTTTCAAAGACAGCATCTCCCATATAGGCAAGAGCAAGACTATTTAACTGTTTTTCGTCGATTATACGTTCATATTGAAGCATGAGTTAACCCCTTTTCCATCTAGTTCCTTGCGGAGTATCCTCTAAAACAATGTTCATATCCTTTAACTGATCACGAATTTGATCCGACAGTTGGAAATCCCGATTTTTTCTTGCTTGGATCCGCTGTTCAATTAACGCTTCAATTTCTATATCAAGCAATTCTTGATTTTCAAGGGAAAGCCCCAATACTCCGAAAAGCTTTTCAAATAATGACGTAAACGCATCGATTACTTCCGTAGATGTATTGTTCTCCAACAAGTAGTAATTTGCCTGTTTTGAGAGTTCAAACAAAACAGAAATTCCGTTGGCAGTATTGATATCATCATCCATCTCGCGAATAAATTCATTTTGGAGATCACTAATTTTATCAAGCCATTCCGAATTATTTTCCGTTAAATCGGTACTTGCTTCAATCCGGTGTTTCAAATTATGATATGAGGTTTTCAATCTCTCTAAAGCTGCTTTTGTATTTTCTAGCAATTCGTCACTATAATTAATTGGATTACGATAGTGGACTGAGAGCATAAAGAAACGAACCACTTCAGGAGCATGTTTTTTAATAATATCGTGGACTAATACGAAATTGCCCAGTGACTTCGACATCTTTTCGTTATCAATATTAATATAACCGTTATGCATCCAATATCGTGCAAAAAGTTTGCCATTTAAAGCTTCTGACTGGGCAATCTCATTTTCATGATGTGGAAAAGTCAAATCTTGTCCACCAGCATGAATGTCGATCGTATCACCTAAATATTTTTTTGCCATCGCTGAGCACTCGATATGCCAACCGGGACGGCCCTTTCCCCACGGACTCTCCCAGGCAATTTCGCCTTCCTTTGCCGCTTTCCATAAGGCAAAGTCTAGATCGTCTTGCTTTTTCTCACCAATCTCAATCCTCGCTCCAACCTTTAACTCATCGATTGATTGATGCGACAATTTCCCATAGCCTTTAAACTTCCTTGTTCGAAAATAAACATCACCTGCTGATTCATAAGCAAATCCTTTATCCACTAACTCAGAAATAAAATCGATAATAATGTCCATGTTCTCAGTAACACGTGGGTGAACATTCGCCTGTTTACATCCCAAAGCTGAAACATCTTCAAAATAAGCATCTATAAAGCGGTTAGCAATCGTCGGAACATCTTCACCTAAGCTTTTCGCTGCTTTAATTAATTTATCGTCTACATCGGTAAAGTTTGAAATATAATGAACATCAAATCCTCTAAATTCAAAATATCTCCTAACTGTATCAAAAACTATCGCAGGTCGAGCATTGCCAATATGAATATAGTTATAGACGGTTGGTCCGCAGACATACATTTTAATTTTCCCGGGTTCTAATGGGACAAATTCTTCCTTTTTTCTAGTTAGTGTATTATAAATTTGAATAGTCATTTTTTAATGACTCCTTTCCTTATGCAACACATCTAATTCCTCTTTTAGTCGTTCGATTTCATCACTTAATTCTTTAAAACGATCCGCAATTGGGTCCGGTAAATCTTTATAATTAAGATCCTTTTTAATGCGTACACCATCCTGGACAACAACTCTCCCTTTTATCCCAACGACTGTGGAATTCTGAGGAACATCATTAAGCACAATTGCTCCTGCGCCAATTTTTGAGTTTTCGCCTATTGTTATTGAACCCAGAACTTTTGCTCCTGTAGCAATGAGTGCATTATCCTTAACTGTTGGATGGCGCTTACCCTTTTCTTTTCCGGTACCACCTAAGGTTACTCCCTGATATACAGTTACATTATCCCCTATTTCACAAGTTTCTCCAATCACAACTCCCATGCCATGATCAATAAAGAATCTCCTCCCGATTGTAGCACCAGGGTGAATTTCAATCCCTGTGAAAAAGCGACTTATCTGTGAAATGACACGAGCAATAAAAAAAAGTTTTCTTTTATAGAATCCATGTGCCACTCGGTGTGACCAAATTGCGTGCAACCCAGAATAGGTTAGAATAACCTCTACATAGGTCCTGGCTGCTGGGTCCTGTTCAAAAATGACTTCTAAATCCTCTTTTAATACTTTAAACATTGCGTTCTCTCCCTTTGTAAGGTCAATGAAAGTCTCCCCTATTTTTAAACAGCACACCGTTTTGTTTAGATTTCCAGAAAAACAAAAAGACGCCTCTGTCGGTGACAGAGACGCCAAATAGCGCGGTTCCACTCTGTTTAGACCGTTATGGCTCTCATGCAACATCCTAAACTCTCATGGATGGAAAAGAGACAAAGCTGCGGTCTCAAACTTAACCTGTTAACGGAAGGGCCCGCCCAAGTCTACTTGATAAATCGACCTTTCGACATGGGGCTCGGAGGGGCATTTCAAAAAACAAGAGGTTTGAACCATTTACAGCCTAAGATGGTTCTCTCTGAAAAACATTGTTTTTTTACTTGTCCTCTTCAACGCTTTCTCACTTATGATACTTTTACTATATTACATTTTTCTTGGGGTGTTAACAAACAAAAATAATTATTTGCTTAGAATATCATTAAATCTTTTTATGATTATCTCTTTCCCTATCAAAGCTATCGCCTTTGGTAAATCTGGACCATGTGTTTGTCCAGTGGCAGCCACTCTTATCGGCATAAATAGTTTTTTCCCTTTATGCCCTGTTTCCTTTTGAACCGCTTTAATCGAAGCACTTATTTCAGGTGCTGAAAACTCTGGTAATTCGGCAATTTTCTTTATAAATGCTTCCAGGACCTCTGGAACCTGCTCTTCCGAAATAACAGACTTGGCTTCCTCATCATACGTTACATCCTCTTTAAAAAACAACTTGGAAAGCTCAACAATTTCCGCCCCATAACTCATTTGGTCTTGATATAGAGAGATAAGGTTTCGTACCCACTGGTTTTCTTGTTCGTCCATTTGTTCATTAACAAGACCAGCGCTAATTAGATGTGGCAATGCTAGAGAGACAGCTTGATCCGTCTCAACCTTTTTCATATACTGATTGTTCATCCAAGTTAATTTCAATTTATCAAATAATGCAGGAGACTTTGACAGTCGTTTTGCATCAAAAATCTCGATTAACTCATCTTTTGAAAAAATTTCTTCCTCACCAGTAGGTGACCAACCAAGCAGGGCAATAAAGTTAAACAAAGCCTCTGGTATATAGCCCAATTGCTCATATTGCTCAATAAACTGAATAATACTTTCATCACGTTTAGATAATTTCTTTCTGCTCTCATTAACAATCAAAGTCATGTGGCCAAAAATTGGTGGCCCCCACCCTAACGCTTCATAAATCATTAA
>CAURFY010000264.1:0-4311 GCA_963524115.1 uncultured Bacillus sp. | reverse complement strand
TGTTAGGTCATCAACCAATGCTTGTCTTTTAAGCTCTGTGTTTAGTTTCTCAAGTTGGTCATGAACGCTCTTATTCTCGGCAATTTCTTTTTCAAGCAATTTATTGGATTTCTGAAGACAAAGATTACTATAAATTCCATTAGAATAATTCAAATAAAGAATTCTTGATGCAACCCATGCGAAAAATAAGAATATTATGAGATTAATGTAATGTCCAATCAACACATTTGTTGAGTCTTGAAAGAATGGTAATCCAGCAAATAACAGGATAATAGAAAGGCTGTATGGAATTAAAATTTTGTTATTATTCAAATAAAAAATAACAGAGCCGCTAATAATATTAATGACAAAAGCCATAAGCTGGCCGTAAAGCCTTTGATCTGCTAGGGTGATCATACTTCCCCACACCATAAAAAAGGTAATATAAGAAATTATTCCATTTTCGTAAAGTTTGATAACTCGGTCTGAATGAGATTTATTGTCCTCGTATGTCTTTACGAAAAATAAAAATAGCACATTTAGTAAAATCATTGTCAAATACATTGATAAATAAAAACTAAAATGAAAGCTATCATGTACGTTTGAGATAGATGAAACAACATCGATTATAGCTAACGTTGCCTCAATAACAATAGTCGCCTTTGCCAAAAGCTTACCCCGCTGCACGTTTTCTTCTAACATACTCCTTCTTAATAACGCTTGTTCTTCCAACGTCAATTTATATGGTAAGTCTATTAGTTTCATAAAGACCCCTCAATTAAAATTAATTTCCATACTATTCATATTATATATTAAAACATCTTCCTAAGTACTTTGGGTGATGTTTTTCCCTGATTCCCCTTATTAAGTATCCTAGAGTATGTTCCTCCTTGTACTGAATAACTTAAACCAAATCATATTATAGGATGATTCGGTTTATTTTGATTGCCAATACTTAAGGGAGTGAGTGCCTTATGCCAATCGATTGGAATGAAAAAGATGGGATTTTCCATCTTTACAATAACAACATTAGTTATCTGCTACAGATTGTCCATGGTAAATATCCAGCCCATTTGTACTGGGGCAGGCGAGTCCAGATCCATCAACCAACTTCAATATTAAAATTTAAAGGGAGGACGTTTTCCCCGACTACTGAACCTAGCGATGGTCAATTTTCACTTGATACACTACCACAGGAGTACCCGGCGTATGGTAACGGAGATTTTCGTTCCCCTGCCTATCAAATTCGGTCCGCAGATGGATCAACGATAACTGAATTTGTCTATGATTCTTTTAAAATTTCCCAAGGGAAACGCCCCCTAGATGGATTGCCTGCTGCATACGTTGAGGATGATTCGGAAGCTGAAACCTTGGTCCTAACATTAGTTGATTCGAAACTAGGAATCGGGATTAATCTAAATTACACGATTTATCATAATCTCGATTGTTTAACGAGATCCGTGTCCTTTGAGAACCTAGGAAGCGCTGCAGTTAATATTCAGAAGTGCATGAGTGCCTCGATTGATTTTCACCATACGGATTGGGATTGGCTACAGTTAAGTGGAACATGGGCCCGGGAGCGTCATATCGAAAGGCAACCGTTACACCCTGGCATTCAAATGATTTCATCTTCAAGAGGGGCTAGCAGTCACCAACATAATCCATTTATTGCCCTCCTTTCAAAGGAAGCAACCGAAGAGTTAGGTGATGTTTACGGATTGAGTCTAGTTTACAGTGGGAATTTCCAAGCTTCTATCGAAACAGATTCCTATCAAACTGCCAGACTAAGCATCGGTCTAAACTCCTTTGATTTCGCTTGGCTCTTGAAGGCCGGCGAAACTTTTCATACACCCGAAGTTTTAATGGTCTATTCTTCTGAAGGCCTTGGTGGGATGTCCAGAACTTTTCATAAAATATTACGGACACGAGTTTGTCGTGGTGCTTATCGTGATAAAATACGCCCAATCTTGATTAATAACTGGGAAGCTACCTATTTTAATTTTAATGAAAAAAGGTTAAAAAATATTGTCGATACTGGAAAAGAACTGGGTATTGAGTTGTTTGTCCTGGATGACGGTTGGTTCGGACATCGCAATAATACTAAGAGTTCGTTAGGGGATTGGTATGTAAATAAAACTAAGCTACCAAATGGGTTAGATGGATTCGCTGATTATGTCTGTAAAAGGGGTATGAAATTTGGCTTATGGGTAGAGCCGGAAATGGTGTCTCCGGATAGTGATTTATACCGAAAGCATCCCGATTGGTGTATTCATGTGCCTGGAAGGAACCGGACATTAGCTAGAAACCAATTGATCCTTGATTTAAGTCGCGGTGATGTAGTTGATTTCTTAATCGAAACGCTAACTAGACTCTTTAATAGTGCAAAGATTTCTTATGTAAAATGGGACATGAATCGAAATATGACTGAAATTGGCTCAGCCAAACAACCACCTGAGCGGCAAAAGGAAACAGCACATCGGTATATGCTTGGATTGTATCGGATTCTGGAAAAGCTGACTGAGCGTTTTCCAAATATTTTGTTTGAAAGTTGTTCTGGAGGTGGCGGTCGCTTTGATCCAGGCATGCTGTATTATATGCCGCAAACCTGGACGAGTGATGATACAGATGCAGTCGAAAGATTAAAAATTCAATACGGAACTAGCATCGTTTATCCAGCTATTACGATGGGGTCCCATGTATCAGATGTCCCGAATCATCAGGTTGGAAGAACAACGCCGGTGCTCATTCGCTGCCATGTGGCGATGGCAGCGAATTTGGGCTTAGAATTAAATATCGATAAGATGAGTAGTGATGATCTGCAGGTAGTTCGGACACAAATCAAACAATTTCATCAAATCAAGGAAATTGTCTGGTTTGGGGATCTTTACAGATTATTAAGTCCGTTTGCAGGAATGGACACAGCATGGATGTATGTTTCAGATAATCAACAAAATGCGGTTGTTTTTTACTTTAAAACACTGGCAAGTCCCAATCCATCCTTTTTGCGCTTAAAGTTACGGGGGCTAAAGCCTAGTGTCTTTTACAGAGTTAACCATAGTGAAAAGAAATACTATGGAGATGAACTCATGAAGATTGGGCTAACGTTACCACTGATAAAAGAAGACTTTTCCTCCTTTATCTATCATATAGAAATGGTGCATTGATGATCTCAGTGTGCAGCCATTAAACACAAGGATCGGTGTAAAATACCGTTCTTTTTTTTTATAGAAATTTTTCCTTTTCATCAAAATATTAAATCACTATTATTACTTTGACAGATAGAGTAATTTTTAGTATGATTACTCTATCAGATAGAATAGTTAAGATACAAGGAAGTGTAAATATGATAAGAAGCGATATTATCCGCGGACATTTGGATTCGATTATCCTACGCCTGATTTTAGAACAAGACAGGTACGGGTATGAAATATCGAAGGAAATCAGCTTACGTACAGATAATCGGTTCCAGATTAAAGAGGCAACGCTATATGCTGTATTTCAAAGGCTTGAAAAAAAGGAATTAATTGAATCTTATTTAGGAAGTGTTTCTCAGGGAGGGAAAAGAAAGTATTACAGGATCACAACGCTTGGAAAAGCATACTTAAAAGAATTGATTGAAGAATGGATAGAAACAAAGGAAGTTATCGATTTATTTATGGAGGGGTTAAAATGAAAAAGTTAAAAAATCATGTGGACGAGTTATTTATAGATGTTCCAGAAAGTGAGCAAAAAAACGCAATTATGCAAGAAGTATTACAAAACCTTGAAGAAAAAGTTTGGGACTTACAGGAACAAGGAAAAGAAGAAGAGGATGCCGTCAATAAGGCTATCGTTGACTTTGGGGACATTGAAGATATAAAAAAGGAACTAGGTGTGAAGCCTCCACTAAAAAAGAATATGGCTAAATTAAATTTAGGATTTTCGATTTGGGGAAGTCTGTTAATTATTTCACTATTTATTTTTATCAATTTCTATTATAACCCACAGACAATTTGGTTTGTTTACCCAACATTTGCAGTATTATGGTGGCCGCTAGCAATGTATTTTAATTGGTTGCGTTCCAAGTGAGGAGGGATAGAAAATGAAGAAATTTGATGCAGGCTTCGCTGTCGCGGGAAGTGCCATGAGTATTGCCTTTTTGATGATCGTCAATTTTTTAACAAACCCCCATTATCTCTGGTTTATTTATCCGTCGTTTGCCTTATTATTCTGGCCAATTGGTTTGTACTGTGCCAAGAATGGGAAATACAAACAACTTTCTATTTCTTATAGTCTACTTATTATCACGTTTCTTGTTATTGAAAATTATCAGAACACGCCAAGCTATCCATG
>CAURFY010000263.1:0-4314 GCA_963524115.1 uncultured Bacillus sp. | reverse complement strand
CCCATAGCTACTACTTCATCAGGGTTAACTCCTTTATGTGGCTCCTGGCCAGTTTCTTTACGAATTGCTTCAACAACTGCAGGAATACGAGTAGATCCACCCACAAGAATAACTTTGTCAATTCCAGAAGCAGAAAGTCCTGCATCCTTCAACGCTTGACGAGTTGGGCCCATCGTTCTTTCTACTAAATGAGCAGTAAGTTCATCAAACTTTGCTCTTGTTAATGGAATTTCAAGATGTAATGGTCCAGCCTCTCCCGCAGTGATAAAAGGTAAAGAGATTTGTGTAGAAGTTACTCCAGACAAGTCCTTTTTCGCTTTTTCAGCAGCATCTTTGAGACGTTGTAATGCCATTTTATCCTTAGAAAGGTCAATGCTATTTTCCTTTTTAAATTGATCTACTAAGTAGTTAATAATAACTTGGTCGAAATCATCACCACCAAGACGATTATCACCTGCAGTAGATTTTACTTCAAAAACTCCATCGCCCAATTCAAGGATGGATACGTCAAATGTACCGCCACCAAGGTCATAAACAAGAATGGTTTGATCTTCATGCATCTTATCTAGCCCATAAGCTAAAGCTGCTGCAGTTGGTTCATTGATAATACGTTCAACATCTAAACCAGCAATTTTCCCAGCATCTTTGGTTGCTTGACGTTCAGCATCATTAAAATATGCAGGAACTGTAATGACCGCTTTTGTTACTGGTTCTCCTAAATAATCTTCCGCGTAAGATTTTAAGTATTGAAGGATGATAGCTGAAACCTCTTGTGGAGAATACTCTTTCCCTTCAACTTCCACTTTAAAATTCGTACCCATATGACGTTTTATCGACATAATCGTATTTGGATTTGTAATTGCTTGACGCTTAGCAACTTCCCCTACTTGACGTTCTCCGTTTTTAAATGCAACTACAGACGGTGCTGTACGGTTGCCTTCTGGATTTGGAATTACTTTTGGTTCTCCGCCTTCTAATACAGCAACACATGAGTTTGTTGTTCCTAAGTCAATACCAATAATTTTACTCATAATACTTAACCTCCCAATTACTTACTATGTAAGTGATAGACCTTATTTTTTTTATTGATTTACTTTCACCATTGATGGACGAATAACGCGTTCCTTGAGGACATACCCTTTTTGGAACTCGTCAACAACAATATTAGATCCAAAATTTGCGTCTTCAACCTGCATCACAGCTTGGTGAAGATGCGGGTTGAACTCTTGACCAACTGCCTCAATTGGTGCTAGGCCTTCTTTTTTCAAGGCCTCAAGCAGGTTGTTATATACCATTTCTATACCTTGTTGTAATGATTTTGTTTGTTCATTTTCAACTGACATTGAAAGGGCTCTTTCAAAGTTATCAATGGCAGGTAAGATGTCTGTGATTAAGTTTTGTGCTCTATATTTTTCGCTCGCCTCAATGTCTTGTCTTGAACGGCGGCGGAAATTATCAAAATCTGCTTGTAGTCGAAGATAACGGTTTTCAGCTGTTTCTAATTGCCCTTCAAGCTCAGCAATTTTCATTTTTGCAGCTTCTAATTCTTTTTCTGTTCCAGATTCTTCGACAACATTTGATTCATCTGTTTCAGCAAAAATAGTTTCAACCGTTTCCTCTGTTTGTTGTTCATCAATAGCTTCATTTTCTTTAAGATTTTGTTCCTGGTTCATATATTCACCTCCTAAAAAGAAATGCGCAAGCGGCTTGGTCAGGGGCGACAGGCATAAGACGAGCCGGCCGGAAGGTTGTTCTTTAACCTTCTGGACGGATTGGCTGTAGACCTGCGAGCCCCTAGCCGCTGGAGCTGGACAAATAAGAAATGCGCAAGCGGCTTACATTGGAATCTATCACATCACCAGAAATTACATAGAAGGAGATGGAACAGTGGCTCCACCCTTATCAATATTTCCTGCGTCAGTTATTTTGATACAGTTTCGATAAAACCGCGGAAAGATCGCTCGTAAGCATTTGCAGCAAACTAATCACCCTTGAATACTCCATCCGAGTTGGTCCAAGGATCGCAATCGATCCAAGTTGTTCAGTACCAACTGAATAGGTGGCGGTAATTAAGCTACAGTTTTCCATTGCTGAGTTGTTATTCTCTCTGCCTATCAAAACATTAATCCCAACTGGATTTCTTTGGATCAAATCATAAATGCCATCCTCTTGCTCAATCATATTCATTAATCTACGAATTTTTTCAATGTCATGAAATTCAGGCTGTCTTAACATATTCGTTTTTCCACCGAAAAACAACTTATTAGATGTAGGAAGCTTAAAAGTGTCGGCAATGGTATTCAGCATGGAATCATAATGATTAATATGCTGACGTAAAAGTGATGCAACTTCTTTATATATTTTTTCATTTAAATCAACAATCGGCACACCGACTAAACGCTCATTTAAAATATTGACTAGCTTCTCAATTTCACTGGCGTCCATCGTTACCGGTAAATGGAACATCCGATTTTCAACATGCCCTGTATCAGTCACAATAATCGCAATCGCTGTGTCATTGTTTAAAGGGATAATTTGAATTTTTTTTAATTTATTTTCCCTGACTGCTGGCCCAAGTACGATAGACGTGTAATTGGTTAATTCAGATAAAATCCTCGCTGACTTTTGGACGATTTTTTCAAGCTCGTAAATTCTTTCAGCAAAAATCGACTTAACCATCGTAACATCACCAGTTTCTAAAACAGGTGGAGAAAGCAAATGATCAACATAATAACGATAGCCCTTTTCAGAAGGAATTCTCCCTGATGAGGTATGAGTTTTCTCAATAAACCCCATTTCTTCTAGGTCGGCCATTTCATTTCGAATGGTTGCCGAACTAAAGGAAATTTCCTCCTTTTTTGACAAGCTTCTTGAGCCGATTGGTTGTGCAGATCGAATAAAGTCATCAACAATTACTTGGAATATCAATACTTGACGATCTGTTAGCAACTGGACATCACCTCTGTTAGCACTCTTTATTAACGAGTGCTAATTCTATTATTAAATTATCAAAAATGAAGCAGAGTGTCAACGTTTAGATGTTTTAAATAAAAGATTGGAATACCTCATTACCAAGAAACTTGCCCTGTTTTGTTAATAGAATCATGTCATTTTTTATTTCAATTAATCCTCGGTTTTGCAAATTGGCCATTTGATTCTGAAATATCACTAACGGATCTTCGGCAAATTTCTCGCGAAAATGTGACAAAGACACTCCATCCGTTTTTCTTAAGCCAAGAAACATTTCCTCTTCAATTGCCTCGTGCCGAGTTACCTCATGATTTTCTAAGATTGGGAGTTGTCCAAGCTTGATCTGGTCCATATATTTTTTTAATGTACCAAAATTTGAACGGCGACTCCCATTAATATAGCTATGGGCACCTGCACCAAATCCATAATACAACTCATTATTCCAGTAAGTTAGATTATGCTTACTAACAAACCCAGGTAGTCCAAAGTTACTTATTTCGTATTGCTTATAACCATTCTTATCCATTTCATCCATCAATATTTCATACATTTCTGCTTCAATGTCCTCACTCTGGGTCTGTAGTTTTCCTTTATTTAGCAAATTATAAAACACTGTTTTTGGCTCAATAATTAAAGAGTATCCGGAGTAGTGGGTAATATCTAGCGTAAATGCTGTAGCTAAGGTTTGTTTAAAATCTTGGATAGTTTGCCCCGGCAAACTATAAATCAAATCGACACTGATATTCTCAAATCCGGTTTCCTTCGCAAGTGCCACCGATTTAAATACATCTTTTGCTTGATGTGTTCTTCCAATCTTCTTTAAAAGCTCGTTGTTAAACGTTTGTACACCAAAACTAATTCGATTAACACCTGCATTTTTTAGTATTTGAAACTTTTCCTTTGATAAGTCACCCGGATTTGCTTCAAAAGTAAACTCCGTTCCATGATCATAAGGGAGATTGTTTTTTATGATTTCACAAAGCAAAAAAAGTTGCTGCTCGGTTAAGGCCGTCGGGGTTCCTCCCCCTACAAAAATCGTTTTTAACCTATCAGGAGGAGGAATCTGTTCAAATGTCAATTTGATTTCTGTTTCCATTGCTGATAAATATTCAGTTACTGGCTGTCCTTTGAGAAATACTTTATTAAAATCACAGTAGTGGCAAATATGCTCACAAAATGGGATATGTAAATAGGCAGCATTTATCACTTTTTCAACCCTCCATTTTACCGATAAGAAAAAGAGGCTAGCATAGCTTGTTTACAAGCATGTCTAACCCCAAGTCTGTTTTATTTTTTGGTATTGTTATCGTCCATTTTCAATACGGCCATGAAAGCCTCTTGTGG
>CAURFY010000262.1:0-4383 GCA_963524115.1 uncultured Bacillus sp. | reverse complement strand
AAGTGACTGAGGCTCCCGATAAATATTATACCCACCAAATAGTTCATCAGCACCTTCACCGGAAAGAACTACTGTCACGTGTTTCCGTGCTTCCCTTGCAACAAAATAAAGTGGGACACAAGCTGGATCTGCTAACGGATCATCCGTATGCCACATTATTTTTGGTAATTCATTGATATACTCTTCAGGGGAAATCACATAACTAATATTTTCAACACCTAGTTTTTCAGCTGTTTCTTTCGCAACATCGATTTCACTAAAACCATTATGTTCAAATCCAACAGAAAATGTTTTTATGGCTGGATGAAACTCTTTGGCAATAGAAGCAATAATAGAAGAGTCAATTCCACCCGAAAGGAATGATCCCACTGGGACATCACTTCTCATATGCATTTTTACCGAGTCAATCATGACATCTCTAATTTCTTTGATAAAAACAGCTTCCGACTTTTGGACTGGTTGGAATGAAGCTTTCCAGTACCGTGAAATCTTCATAGATTCACCGATTTTTTTTGTAAAATAATGACCGGGTTCAAGCTTAAAAATCCCTTCAGATAATGTATCTGGTTCAGGAACAAACTGATAGGTCAAATATTGTTGTAAAGCTTGATAATTTAAGACATCATTTTCTAATGTAAGGACAATGCTTTTCTTTTCTGAAGCAAAAAAGGTCTTTTCTCCCTGTTCAAAATAGAAAAATGGTTTGATTCCAAAATGATCTCTAGCCCCAAAAAGTGTTTGTTCTTGTTTGTCCCAAATAACAAACGCAAACATCCCTCGTAAGCGGTCAACTGCCTTCTCCTTTAAATGACTGTAAAGGGCAATAATAACCTCTGTGTCAGAGCTTGTGGCAAATGTTAAACCTTCGTTTAATAGTTCTTCACGAAGCTCAAGATAGTTATAAATTTCACCATTAAAAATAATCCAATACCGCTCGTTTTCATAAGTAAGCGGTTGATGTCCGCTTTCAATATCAATGATACTTAGACGACGGAACCCAAATTGAACATGATGATCAAAATAATATCCATCATCATCAGGACCGCGATGTGTAATGATTGTATTCATATCTTTAAACTGTTGAATTTGTTCTTCGCTATATTCTTGTGTTTTATCATGTACACAACCAATGAAACCACACATTATGTACGTCACCTACTCCATTTCAAACAAGCGTCCTCTAGCAAATAGAAGGACTCTCATCATTTAATTTGATTCTTCTCTTTTTAAAATCATACTCTATATAATAACATAAAATTGACTCAAAATAAAAAAGAGGAGTTACACTTTCGTGTAACTCCCTCGTTTTTATTTTATAGGTTAGCTTGTTTGGATAAGCTTTCTGCTTTATCAGTCCGTTCCCAAGGAAGATCAACATCTGTTCTTCCAAAGTGTCCGTAAGCTGCCGTCTGCTTATAAATGGGACGACGAAGATCTAGCATTTTGATAATTCCTGCAGGACGAAGGTCAAAGTTTTTGCGTACGAGGTCAACAAGAACATCTTCACTTACTTTTCCTGTTCCAAAGGTTTCCACTGAGATTGATACTGGTTGTGCAACCCCAATCGCATAGGCAAGTTGAACTTCAACTTTTTCAGCAAGACCAGCAGCTACGATGTTTTTCGCAACATAGCGTGCAGCATACGCAGCAGAACGATCCACTTTTGTTGGATCTTTACCAGAAAACGCGCCACCGCCGTGACGAGCATAACCACCGTAAGTATCAACGATAATTTTACGGCCAGTAAGACCAGCATCTCCTTGAGGACCCCCAATAACGAAACGTCCAGTTGGATTAATAAAATACTTTGTATTCTCATCGATTAGTTCTTTTGGAACAACCGGATTAATGACATATTCCTTTAAATTGCGTTGAATTTGCTCTAAGGCTATCTCAGGACTATGCTGAGTTGAGATGACAATCGTATCAATGCGAACTGGTTTGTCATTTTCATCATATTCCACAGTTACTTGCGTTTTCCCATCTGGACGAAGGTACTCAAGAACCTTATCCTTACGCACTTCTGCTAAACGACGAGCAAGCTTGTGTGCAAGTGAAATTGGGAGTGGCATAAGTTCTTTTGTTTCATTACATGCATAACCAAACATTAAGCCTTGGTCTCCGGCTCCAATGGCTTCAATTTCTTCATCGGACATTAAACCTTCACGTGCTTCAAGGGCCTGGTTTACACCCATAGCAATATCAGGACTCTGTTCACCAATTGAAGTTAAAACTGCACAAGTCTCGGAATCAAAACCATATTTAGCACGATCATAACCGATACCCTTGATGGTTTCACGAACAATCTTTGGAATATCTACGTAAGTAGATGTAGTAATTTCACCTGCAACTAGAACTAATCCAGTTGTTACTGAAGTTTCAGCAGCAACACGGGCATTGGCGTCCTTTGCTAAAATAGCATCTAAAATGGAATCAGAAATTTGGTCACACATCTTATCTGGATGACCTTCGGTTACTGATTCAGAAGTGAACAAACGACGTTTTGTTGACATCTGAATTCCTCCTTTTCCTTCTATATAGAAATAAAGCGAGATTAACAGTGGAATAATCTAGCCTTCCCAGATATTAACCTCAGATTGATACGGAACTCATTCCCTATGTAGTATGAAATAAACATGGAGTTCTTATCCCAATTTTCAGTGTAGTATGAACTAGTAGATCTGGGATTATAGAAAGTAATCATATTTATTCACGATTTTCGTTTAAAAGGCGACAAAATAAAAAACCCTTCCTTTTAAATGAGGAAAGGTTTTGAGCAAACTAATTTGCGCCTTTCACTCTTATCGTTCAAGGACATATTCCTTGCGTCAGGTTAGCACCTTGCTAGAAAGTTGAGAGTTCAATCTCACTTGTCTTTCCTTTATAGCAGGTTGCTGGGTTTCATTGGGCCTGTCCCTCCACCAGCTCAGGATAAGAGAGTATCCGTTCAAGGTTGAATATTACCGCAATAGGTCAAATAATGTCAATCGTTTTTTTAAAATGTTCACTAATTATCTAATAATGAAGCTTTATTGGTAGTTTAGCATCGGACTGGATGACTTTTCCTTACAAATCAATATAGGATAACTTTATTAGCATATTATTTTAAATGACAACATTATTTATCTAAGTTATGGAAGAATTTAAGATAATTTTTTAAAAATCGATTCATTAGTATAGATTATTCACCCGAATGTGTTATACTATTCACAACACTCAAAAATATTTGATAAAGGAAGGTATTTATCAGATGAATTCTGTAAGTATTTCTAATGAACTAAGCAAATTATTGAATGGTAATAACGTTAAAATTCAACTCTCTGTTCCACAGTTAGTTGAAAAAGTATTAGAACGTAAAGAAGGAATTATTTCATCAACTGGCGCTGTCCGTGCTACCACTGGAAAATATACTGGCCGTTCTCCGAAAGACAAGTATATTGTTGAAGAAGCTTCATCAAAGGACAAGGTCGAATGGGGTTCTGTAAACCAACCGATCTCTGAAGAAGCATTTTCAAAGCTTTACAATAAAGTTCTAACTTATTTACAAGAACAAGAGGAAGTTTTTGTCTTCCGTGGTTTCGCTGGGGCAGATAAAAAATATCGTTTGCCTATTCAAATAATTAATGAGTATGCTTGGCATAATCTTTTTTCTCATCAATTATTCATCCGTCCAGACGAAAAAGAACTTGAAGAGCACAATAATGCATTTTCGGTTATCTGCGCACCTAATTTTAAAGCAGATCCTGCTGTTGATGGTACTGCTTCAGAAACCTTTATCATTATTTCCTTCGAACGCAGAACGGTTTTAATTGGCGGTACAGAATATGCTGGAGAAATCAAAAAATCTATTTTCTCAATCATGAATTACTTGCTTCCTGAAAGCGGAATTCTATCCATGCACTGTTCGTCAAATGTTGGTGCAGAAGGCGATGTAGCCTTATTCTTTGGTCTCTCTGGAACTGGAAAAACAACTTTATCAGCCGATCCAGATCGCAAATTAATCGGTGACGACGAGCATGGTTGGTCTGCGAATGGTGTCTTCAATATTGAAGGCGGTTGTTATGCAAAATGTATTAATCTATCTCGTGAAAAAGAGCCACAAATTTTTGATGCCATTCGTTTTGGTTCTGTCCTTGAGAATGTTGTTCTCGACGACGAAAGCCGTATCGCCGATTATGATGACACGACCTTAACAGAAAACACTCGTGCAGCTTATCCATTACAAGCCATTAGCAATATTGTGGATCCAAGTGTTGCTGGTCATCCAAATTCAATTATTTTCTTAACAGCTGATGCTTTTGGAGTATTACCTCCAATCTCAAAGCTTACTAAAGAACAAGCTATGTACCACTTCTTGAGTGGCTATACTTCTAAGCTAGCAGG
>CAURFY010000261.1:0-4400 GCA_963524115.1 uncultured Bacillus sp. | reverse complement strand
ATGACTGATTTTTATACCCTTATCCTTAATAATCGTTTTTTCCTCTTCGTTTAACCACACACAATGTGCCAGGATTAACCTAGGGCTTGCTAAGCCGATATGATCAAGATAAACAATATTCCTCATACCTCTTTCATGTTCAACTATATTGATTTCTTCAAGATTTTCCGAGGCATGTGTATGAACATTCACATTGTAATGAACCGACAGATCTCTAACCTGGGTAAGTAACGATTCTGTGCATGATAATACGAACCGAGGACAAAATGCATATTGAATCCGCCCATTATCAACATTGTGCCATTTCTCTAGGAGATCTACACTCTGTTGTATCGATTTATTGGTTGATTCTAATAAGCCATTAGGAACTCCCTGCCCCTTATCCATCATGACTTTTCCAGAAATAACCCGAATCCCACTTTCCGCCATCGCCTGAAATGCCTCATCTGTATGGTTTACCGTCTCCATATCAATGATTGAGGTCGTACCGCTTTGAATTAATTCACCAATTCCAAGCATGGCCGAATAATAGACCGAATCCCGATCATGAGCTGCTTCGAGCGGCCAGATTTTCTTCTTTAACCAATCCAATAATTCTAAATCGTCAGCTTGACCACGAAACAAAGTCTGGCAAAGATGGATATGCGTTTGAACGAAACCAGGAATGACCGTTTTTCCTGATCCATCAATCATTTTGTCAACCTCTGAATCTTGAATGTTCTTTCCTATTTTTGAAATCCGATCATTTTCAATTAACATGTCACCGTAAACCACTTCGTTTTCTCTGTTCATCGTTATGATTTCGGCATTCTTTATTAGGACTTTCACTCGTTTAACCTCCTCCTATGAACATTAGCCGAGTACTCATTTGAAAAAGAGAATGTTAAACTTAATAAAACGAAAAACTCTTATCCTTTTTATAAACATATGAGTTAATCCTAAAAGTATTATGATTATCTTACCGAATAAAGGGAATTTATGTAAGCAAGTTGTCAGAAAACCTCACAACATTTTGAAATAATCAGAAGAAAAATCAGAAAGATTACTTATCTGGTTAAAAATTTTATCTCTAATTATTGGATTCGACTTTTATATGTCTAAAAGAACTTACATCAAATAATCCTAAATCGGTAAGTTTTAGTTTTGGAATTACTGGTAACGCTAGAAAAGACAAGGTCAAGAAGGGGTTAAATAACTGAGAGGCTCCTAAGGTTTTTAAAGCATGATTAATTTGAGATAATTGCAGGAAAACAGTCTGGTAATCGTGTTCCGAAATAATTCCGGCAATTGCTAATGGCAGTGAGGCTAAAATTTTATTACCATCCACTACGGTTAATCCTCCGCCAATCTCGCGTAAACACTCTACAGCAGTAAGAATTTCTTGATCCGTAGTTCCAGCGACTATGATGTTATGAGAATCATGAGCAATCGTGGTGGCGATGGCCCCTTTTTTAAGATTTAAACCTTTGACGATGCCTAGTCCAATATTTCCTGTGTTATGATGCCTCTCGATTACTGCCATTTTAATTTGATCTTTTCCGATTGAAGAAATAAAATTCCCCTGTACTATATCTACTTCTTCAATAACATGTTTTGTTATTAAACTATTTGGAATGATCTCGATGATGTTGGCTTTTGTTGAACTGCCAAATTGGATTTGTAAATCCTGAGGTTTGATTGATTTGATTTTAACACTTTTTGGTAATGTGGGTTTGTAGTTGAAGGCAGACTCCGCTAAATATAGACCTTGTTTCGCAATTAATTTTCCAGAACTATAAACTTGGTTTATTTTTATCGTTTCTAAATCATCCAGGATAAGGAAATCAGCATCATAACCTGGCGCGACCGCCCCCTTGCTAGATAACCCAAAACATTCTGCAGCATTTAATGACGCCATTTGAATGGCGGTTATCGGGGCTATTCCATGTTTGATTGCCAGTCTTACACAATAATCAATACTTCCCTCACCGATTAAATCATCGATATGTTTGTCATCCGTACCAAAGAGGCATCGCCTTGAATTTTTATCAGTAACAACTTCAATTAAGTTCGTTAAATCCTTTGCGACTGATCCTTGTCTAATAATTAGATACATTCCCTTTCGCAATCTCGCTTTGGCTTCCTGCATGGAAACAGCTTCATGATCAGTTTTTATCCCTACAGCTGTATAAACATTTAAGTCATCCTCAGATAAACCTGCACCGTGTCCATCTATTTTCTTTCCCAACAAAGACGCATCGATTACCTTTTCTACAATTCTATCATCACCCATATAAACAGAGGGATAATCCATTACTTCTCCAAGACCTAGAACTCTTGGATGTTGATAAAATGGGGCTAAATCTTGTGCAAGTAATTGGGCACCAGCATTTTCAAATGGAGTTGCAGGAACACAAGAAGGGAGCATAATATAAACATTTAAAGGGAGCTGTTCCGAACAGTCCAACATAAATTTTATCCCTTCAGCTCCGGCTACATTGGCAATTTCATGTGGGTCTGCGATAATTGTTGTCACTCCATGCGGTAGGACAACCTTTGCAAATTCAGGAGGGGTTACCATCGAAGACTCAATGTGGACATGGCCATCGATAAAGGACGGACACACAACTTTGTTACTCGCGTCAATTTCTGTCTTCCCTTCGTATTGACCTATTCCAACGATACCTCCATCTACAATTGCCACATCTGCCTGAACCATCTCCTGGTTGAATACATCAATGACAAATCCATTTTTGATTACCAAATCAGCCTTTTCCCGTTTAGAGGCCACTTCGATTTTTCTTTTAACCGATTCATTAGTTAACTTCAAATCCTTCGCCTCCTTTTAATAAATCACTCCAATTACATAAAAAATACAAATTTAAGAAAATATTTTAATAATTTTCTTTCTTATAATTGTTAAGATGATTTATATCAGAATTTAACTATAAAATTTAATTTTTTGGGGGTTATTTTGATTTGTTAACTAAAGTATGTGAGTCTGATCAACAAAATGATGATAATAATTTAATCCATGCACTTTTTAGAAATTTTCAAACTAAATTTCCCGAAAAAAATGTTAATCTCGTTCAAAATGACCATTCCTTTTACCCAAAGATCTTCAATGTCTTTATTGAAAATGCTCCTATCGGAATGTTTATCATAAAAAATTCAAAATTCACATATATAAATCAGCGTTTTTCCCAGTTTGTCGAATATTCAGTCGAAGAAATAATTCATGATGAAAATTTTCTCGAACATTTAATACACCCTGATGATTTAACTATTGTAAAAGAAAATATCCAGATGAAAATGGAAAACGGAAAAACAGAGGAAACTTACCCCCGCTATCGAGTAAGAGCCCTAAAAAAGAATGGGGAAATAGTTTTCGTAGAAATAAATTCAATGGAAGTTCTATTTAATGAACAAACCTACATTTTTGGTTCTGTAATTAATGTGACAGATGAAGTGCTTGCAAATATTGAGGTAGTCGAGAGTACTGAACGCTTCCGATCCCTTTTCGATCTAAATCCCGACGCCGTTTTCAGTACAAACTTGGAAGGAAATATCTTAACCACAAACGAATCACTCGCTAAGCTTTCTGGTTATTCAATTGAAGAATTACAAACAATCTCCTTCACAAACCTTTTAAAATTAGAAGACCTTTCAATAGCAATGAAACAATTTTCTGAAGCCACTAAGGGGATAACGGGAAAGGGTGTATTTCAAATTACCAGAAAGGACGGTGAACAAGCAATTGTTGGCGTGACAAGTTTTCCGATGAAAGTATCTGGAAAAATTGTTGGTGCTTACGCCATCGCCAAAGATATTACTGAAAGAATTGAACGAAGTAAGGTAGTAGAAAAGCTGGCACTGTATGATTCCTTAACCGGTTTACCAAACCGTAGATTATTCGAAGAACGTCTACAGCAAGCCATCACCTTTTCAAATAAACAATTCTGCAGTCTAGCGGTCTTATTTTTAGATTTAGACCATTTTAAATTAATTAATGATTCATTAGGCCATCAAGTTGGGGATGATTTATTAAGATTTGTTTCCAATAGGTTAACTCATATTTTGGGAGAAACAGATACCATAAGCCGTTTCGGTGGAGATGAGTTTATCGTTTTACTTACAGTTACAACCATAGAGCAGGCTATCGATTTTGCAGAACAAATCCTGGAAGTAATCTCAAAACCTTTTATTATTGGCGATCATTCAATCTCCACTTCTACAAGTATTGGTATCGCTTTCCATTCTGGTCAAGGAAATGATAGTGTTACAGAGTTAATAAGAAAAGCTGATAAAGCGATGTATGAAACAAAAAAATCAGGTAAAAATCATTATACTCTTTACCATGATAAGCTATGAAATTATAAAAAAAACGCCAGCAATTGCTGGCGTTTTTTTTATAATTTCAT
>CAURFY010000260.1:0-4409 GCA_963524115.1 uncultured Bacillus sp. | reverse complement strand
ATTTTCGTCTGCGTATCCGATCATTTCACGAAGATCACCTAATGCTGTTGTAGGACAAGCTTCCACACACTTTAAGCAGCCTTTACAATATTGATAATCAATACCTTTTAGGAACATTTGCTTACGGCCACGCTTGTCTTCGCCTTCTTCCCAGACAAAGCAAAAATCAGGACAAACAGTGTCACAGGCTGCACAGTGAATGCATTCTTCAAGTTCAAATTTAGGCAAGAACCCTTGACGTGATCCACTTAAATCCTTAAAAATACTATTGGCTTGTGAAACCATCACTCCACCAATTTCCTGAGTCATATACCCTAATAATGGTAATGGACGTTCAAACTTTTTCCCTGCAACGTCTTCAGGAGCTTCAAGGGTTTTAAATTCCACTTCGTTGTAACCGCGATCAAAAGTTCGAATATTAGGTTCCACCAAATGTGGATATTTCTTTTCAAATGTTTTCCGGATAACCTTTCGCATTGAGTCAGGATCTAAAAAGTCGCAGATTCTGAACATTGCACCAAGCATAGCCGTATTAACTTTCGTCTTTTCTTCTACTGCAATTGTAAGTGCATCAACGATGGCTAAAGTACCGTATTGTAAATGCAAATCAGTTTTAATTTCCTCAAAATCTCTAGTTGAGTTAACCAACACGATTCCGTCTGGGGTTAAGCCACTCACTACATTAACCGTCTTATATAATGCTTCATGGAAAACTCCAATTATATGTGGTTGTTCGATTGGACTATGGTCTCTAATTTCGACATCAGCATCACAAAAACGCACAAAACTTTTTACAGGTGACCCCTTCTTTTCAGATCCATAAGAAGAAAAGTTTGAACCATTTAACCCAAGACCCAAAACACCAGCCTCAGCTAACATTTTCCCTGCTAAATTTGCGCCTAAACCCCCAATTGATTCTAAGCGAATTTCAAAAAATCCAAGATCATTTTTTTTCGGTAAGATTGACATGTTCTCCCTCCCATTATTCATAGAGCCTTTTAGAAACATTTCCATAATAAACAATATTCCTATTTGTATTGTATTGTAGTATTTAAATTTTTGCTGTGATAAAGATAACATCCATGAAAAAATTATAACACACATTTTAGCAATATGGAATAAATCGTTATTTATTAAGGGGAAAATAATGAAAACCAATTATATAACAGATAGTTATTTGTAATATAACAGATAAATAAATTGCATTATTTTGTTAAACTTTTTTATTCAGCTAATTTTTTCATTTTTTTACCAGATTAAATTGATATGATAGGCTTAAATAGGTTTTTTTCGAAGTGGAGGGAGTACAGGTGAATATTTTACTTGCTGAAGATGACGAGCGTCTTGGTAAATTAATCCACCATATGTTAAAAAAGGAGTTACACCTTGTTGATTGGGTAAAAAATGGAGACGATGCTTATGATTATGCTTGTTTATCCTTTTACGATGTTCTAATTTTAGACTGGATGATGCCAGGGAAAACGGGAATTGAAGTTTGCAAGCTAGTTCGCAAAAATGGCTATCTTGGAGGGATTCTATTTATTACCGCAAAAGATACGATTGAGGATATGGTAATAGGATTGGATTCGGGTGCGGACGACTATATTATTAAACCATTTCAATTTGAAGAATTACTTGCCCGCTTAAGAGCTGTATCTCGGAGAAAAGATAAGATTATTGAGGATATTCTCGAGGTGGGAGACCTAAAAATAAATCTTACAACCCATATTGTGACAAGACAAAACGATGTCGTCGATCTTTCAAAAAAAGAATATCATCTACTTGAATTGTTACTGCGCAATAAAAATCAGGTAATTTCACGAGAGATTTTATTTGAAAAAGTATGGGGATTTGAGACTTTCGTTTCAGAAAATGCCTTAGATACTTTAGTGAAACTATTAAGAAAAAAAATTGATTTACCTGGAAAGCCCTCTATCATTCAAACCATTCGGGGAGTCGGATATTTAGTGAGGGAAAACAATGTTTAAGGATGTAAAAAAGAAACTAACTCTCCTTTATTCTCTTTCATTATTATTTTTACTCATTTTTTTTATTACCGTTCTTTATTTTTTTATTTCTCATGAAATAGAAGCAAAGGATCAAGATGAACTTCGGCATTTTTTGGAAAAGGAAGGTGATGATATCGCTGATGACCATGATAGAGAGGAAACCAAACTAGAAATCGACCCTGATAAAAAAATATTTTTCTATGTCTATACTGATAACAATATACTTATTTCTGGCGAGGAAACAATGGTGGGTCTTTCTTCAAAAATCAAAGAACTCAACTTAGCTAAAAGGGGTTCTCCTTCTCTTGTCATTACCGATGAGTGGCAAAACTCACATTACATGGTCATTAAAGATACCATCCAGCTCGAAGATGACTCGAATGCTAATATTTACATTGGCATGGACATTACCAATGAAAAACACCTAATTCAAAATATTACGTGGCTCTTAATTGCCTTAACCGTACTATTTAGTATCCTTTTTGGATTTCTTGGTAATTATTTTGCGGGCCAAGCAATGAAACCTATTAGGCAAGCTTTTGAAACCCAAAAAAAGTTCGTATCCGACGCTTCACATGAGTTACGAACACCATTAAGTATTTTTTATAGTTCAATTGATTTATTAATAAGGGAAGAGAAAAATAATTTAAGCCCCTTCGGCCAAGAAGTTCTCCAAGATGTTAAATCGGAAACGGTTATGATGAATAAGCTGATTAGTGATTTGTTATTTTTAGCAAGGAGCGATAATCGACATTTAAATATTGAAAAAGAAGAAATAAACCTATCCCTGCTAGTTCAGTCACTTTGCCGAAAAATTTCTTTAACTGTACCTCCAAGTATTGATTTTAAAGTAGAAATAGAAGATAACATCCTATTGCTTGGGGATGAGGTGAGAATTCACCAACTTTTCTATATTTTACTTGATAACGCTTTTAGATATACCGTTCAAGGCCATGTTACTCTTGCTTTAAAAAAACAAGCAAATTCTATAATCATAACGATTGAAGACTCTGGTAACGGTATTCACAAAAACGATCTTCCACACATTTTTGACCGTTTTTATCGTGGTGACACTTCAAGGGTGAGAGATGGATCAGGATTAGGTCTTTCCATTGCTAAATCAATTGTTTCAGCACATGAAGGAAATATTTCCGTAAAAAGCGAACTTGGGGTTGGGACAATTTTTACAATCGTATTTAGTGAAACAAATCAAAAATAGTAATTAAAAAAACGCAGCACTCACTGCGTTTTTTTAGTTAGGCTATTATTTTGATTGGTTTGAGCTGGTTCCATTACTTTGCCTATTCCGAGTAACATAATCAACACAACTGACCCTATATAAATACTTGCAGCCCATATTTCTTTCGAATCAGTACCGATCATTAATCCGTGGAAGGCCATTAATATCCATGCGGGAATTGCCAACAGGTGTACTTTTTTCCAAACCGTTCTGCCTAGTTTTTTCATAAAGAAATCTGATGATCCAATCACAATTAAAAATAGATAAAAAGATAGGGTTCCAAGACCTGAATAGAAGGTGTCATTTTTTGAATAAAATGGAATGATGATACTCAAGATTGGATAATGCACATATTGATCCCAAAATAGCATCATCATATGGAACACAATACCAAGCAATCCAATCCATCCGCTCGTTTGGTGCAGTAATAAAAAATCACCTTTTCTACTTTTAAACGAAGAGAACGACTGTAAAAAACCAAAAGCTAGCGAAACCGTCAATAAAAAGTAACTTAATAATCCAGAAACCCTAATTAGGTTCCATGTTGAAAAATATTCATTAAACAATTCTTTTCCCCCTTTAAGTTATAATTAATTTTCCATCACGTTGGATAAGAACAGCTTTATAGTTAGTGCTGATATTAGTTAGAAGTTCCTTTAAAGCAGGTCCATTTTCCATAAAACATAGCTTTGCACAGACCTCAGCATCTAAACAATTCGAAGTGACAACTGTCGCCTGAACAATCCCTGTGTCTACTGGTAAGCCTGTTTGCCCATTTAAAATGTGATGTTTCTTTTCATTGCCTTGTTTCCAACTCCGGTAGACGATATTTGAGGTAGCAACACTGCCATTTTTCAAAGTTATTTGTTTGATTTCCTTTTTTTCATCAAAAGGATCAGCAATGCCAATTTTCCAATCCTTTTCTCCGTTTGACCAAACCGATATATCTCCCCCACCATCGACGATTCCATAGTTAGCATCCGCAAATCGTTGGAGCCAGTTAGCCGCCGATTCAACCGCATATCCTTTGCCAATCCCCCCTAAATCTACCTTTCCGTTAGCTACTCTGGTAACAGATAATTCAGCTTTGTTAAATTTGAACGGTGCTGTTTGATTAGCTCCGGATTGAAAGCTTTTAGGTTCCTTGACTTCTGACTTTA
>CAURFY010000259.1:0-4428 GCA_963524115.1 uncultured Bacillus sp. | reverse complement strand
GGCTCACCGCCCACCCCGCGGAAAGCGAGCACCTGGAGCGGAAATCAACCGGCCAATTTGCAGGATAAATAAAAAATTGCCGAGAAAAATACTCTTTCTCGACAATCTGACACTGCCCCTAAGCAGTGTTTTCCCCATTATTTGGAGGGCTCTAACATTGATAAAGAGACTCTACCCTTTTTCATATCTACTCCATCAACCCAGACAGTTACAACGTCACCGACAGAAACAATATCCAGTGGATGTTTAACAAAACGACGGCTTAGCTTTGAAATGTGAACGAGACCGTCTTGCTTAACACCAATATCAACAAACGCACCAAAATCAACCACATTTCGTACAGTTCCTTGAAGTTCCATCCCGGCATGGATATCCTCAAGCTTAAGTACGTCTTTTTTTAACAATGGCGCAGGAAGCTCATCTCGAGGATCTCGTTCTGGTCTCATTAATGCGTCGACAATATCCTTCAAAGTTAACTCCCCTATTTGAAGTTCTTCAGCAGTAGCCTTTAAATCAAGGTTAGCTAATACAGATTGGAGCTCTTCGCTACCCAAGTCAGTTGTTTGATAACCTAAATTTGAAAGTAGGAGTTTTACTTCCCGATAGCTTTCAGGATGAATGCCCGTCCGATCAAGCGGTTCTGAACCATCAATGATTCTTAGGAATCCGATTGCTTGTTCATACGTCTTTGCCCCAAGACGCGGAATTTTTTTTAGTTGTTTCCGATCTGAAAACTTTCCTTCTTCTTCGCGTTTCTTAATAATATTGTTTGCTACTGTTTTCGAGAGACCTGATACGTGCTGAAGCAAGGACGAAGAAGCAGTATTAACATTTACCCCAACTTGGTTAACGGCTGTTTCAACCACAAAAGTTAATGAATCTGATAATTTCCTTTGCGAAACGTCATGTTGATATTGTCCCACCCCAACTGATTTAGGATCAATTTTAACTAATTCTGCCAAGGGGTCTTGCAACCTCCGAGCAATGGAAACAGCACTTCTTTCCTCAACTTTGAAATCAGGGAACTCTTCTCGTGCTAAATCTGAAGCAGAATAGACACTTGCACCCGCTTCATTCACTATTAAATAAAAAATATCTTCACTTTGAGCTTTCAGGATGTCAGCAACAAATTGTTCAGACTCACGCGAAGCGGTTCCATTCCCGATTGCCACCATTTCAACTTTATACGTTTCTAGTAGAGTAATGAACTTTTCGCGTGCTTCCTTTTGCTTTGAAACAGGTGGATGCGGATAAATCACATCAATCTTCAAAACCTTGCCTGTCTCATCAACAACCGAAAGTTTGCAGCCTGTCCGATATGCTGGGTCCAAACCAAGCACAACCTTCCCCTTTAACGGAGGTTGAAGCAAAAGTTTGCGTAAGTTTTCCGAAAAGATATGAATCGCTTGTTCTTCACCTTTATCAGTCAGTTCATTACGGATTTCACGCTCAATCGAAGGTTGAATAAGTCGTTTATAACCATCTTCAATGGCTTCCGTGACTAGTTGAACCGTTACTGAATACTGAGCCTTAATCCATTTTCTTTGCAAATAGTTCAATACAGCATCATTGTTTGGCTTAACTGCAACTCGTAGAATTTCCTCTTTTTCACCACGGTTTAACGCAAGGACCCGGTGTGGAACAATCTTACTAACTGGTTCTTCGTATTGATAGTACATTTCGTACACGGCTTTTTCGTCTTTATCTTTGTCTTTAACTGATGATTCCACTATTCCTGTTTTAAATGTTTCTTGACGAATCCGTTTACGGCTTTCTGCATCGTCAGAAATCCATTCAGCTATAATATCCTTGGCACCCGCCAAAGCATCTTCTACCGTGAGTACTTCTTTTTCCTCCGACAGGAATTCCTGCGCTTTTTGTTCAGGGTCACCTGTTTTTGGGAAATCCATTATCCATTCAGCAAGAGGTTCTAGCCCCTTCTCTTTGGCAATCGTGGCCTTTGTGCGCCGTTTTTGCTTATAGGGGCGATATAAATCCTCAACCTCTTGTAGTTTCGTTGCTTTATCAATTTGCATTTTTAGGTCTGGGGTAAGCTTACCCTGTTCTTCAATGATTCGAACAACTTCTCCTTTTCGTTGTTCTAGGTTTTGTATGTATTGCCATCTTTCGATAATATCCCTAATTTGGACTTCGTCTAATGCTCCCGTTTGCTCTTTGCGGTATCGCGCCATAAATGGTACTGTGTTTCCGTCATTAAGAAGGGTAATAACACTTCGGACCTGACCTAATTTCAATGTTTGCTCAGTTGCAATTTGTTTTAAATATTGTTCTTGTTTATCAACGGTTTGTTCCAATCGATTATCCTCCAACGCTCAAATTTTACCTTTCTATTATTGTAACAAATTTACACACACATTTGCACAAAGTGACCAGCTTGCAATTACACAGCATACTTAGAAAAGTTTTTTCTCATATATAAAAGGCAAGCCATAAATAGGCTTGCCTTAATATTGTTTTAGAATATGTAAAAGAAACAGGCAATCAAACGTCGCCGTTCCCTTGTAAAACTGTGTTTCGATAAAAAAAATTGAATCATGACAGAAAATGCAATTAAAGCAGTGTACCGATTTTCTAAAATTCGATGAGTCCTAAACTAACTTGTAAGGCGTCATCCACTTTATCCATCATTTCGTCATCGAGATGGGTAATTTTATCGGTAAGTCGTTGTTTATCAATAGTACGAATTTGTTCTAAAAGAATGACCGAGTCTCGTTCAAAGCCGTAACGCTTTGCATCAATTTCAACATGGGTAGGCAGCTTTGCTTTTTGTATTTGAGCTGTAATTGCTGCAATAATGACTGTGGGACTAAACCGATTCCCGATGTCGTTTTGAATGATAAGCACAGGACGAACACCGCCTTGTTCTGAGCCAACAACTGGGGATAGGTCCGCAAAATATACGTCACCACGTTTGACAATCAAGAGATTACCCTCCGCTTACTAGGCGTTCTACTGCGTGTTCTGCCTCATACTCTGCTTGGAATGCTTCCGAAGCAATTGTCAAATTAATTTTGGCCATTTCCATGTAGCCTCGTCTCATAGATTCGCGAATTTGTCTCTTTTTTCGTTCGCGAAGATACATTTTCGTTGCTTGATAAATGAATTCACTACGATTACCGTTTTCCTGTTTTACAAAACCATCCAACTCGGTTAAAAGATGTTGCGGTAATTTTACCAAAATCTCAGTTGTTGCGCTGGATTCAGACACAAACATACACCTCCACCATCACTACACACCATTTTATCTCTATCCTTTTTTATATTACCACTATTCATCCAGAAAGCAAAGGCAATTCCTGATTATCCTGGATATTCCTCCATTTAAAATCGTATTCATATGCACGACTTTAGTTATTGCCTATTTAAATTCATTTTACTCAGCAATTGGATTATATATATCAACGACCTCACCATGCTGCCTATAAATACGGGGAACTCGGTTTGAAATGATACACGGAATTTCATAATTGATCGTTTCCGCCTGCTTCGCAATCTCATTTACAGAGATCATATCTCCATTTTGCTCACCTATCAAGGTTACCTTTGTCCCAACCCGCATCTCATACGGAAGTTTAATCATGCATTGATCCATACAAATACGTCCAACGATTGGAACTCTGATTCCATTCACTAAAACTTCTTGTCCTTGCAGTTTACGAATCCATCCGTCAGCATAACCGATTGGAATAGTCCCAATCCATTCCTCACCTTGCGCTTCATAGGTAGCACCGTAGCTGACCTTTTCTCCTTTTTGGAGTTTTTTCACATGGACTAGACGAGAATGTAAAGAAAAGGCTTCTTTTAAAGGAAACGGAATTTCAGGCTCCATTTCTATTGATGGCGTCAAGCCATACATTGAAATGCCCATCCGAACTGCGTTAAAGTTTGCGTCCTTAAATCTCAATGAGGCAGCACTATTACTGGAATGAATATATTTGGGACGGATTCGGAAGCAATCCACCATTTGCTTAAAGCGTTCAAACTGTTGTAGAAAATAATCAGTATTGATTTCATCAGCAGTGGCAAAATGGGTGAAAACTCCTTCTAGTTCCATCCGTTTATCTTCTATAATCATATGTTCCACCACTTGAAGCTCCTGTTTATCACGGATTCCAATCCGGCCCATTCCTGAATCAATCTTTACATGAAGCTTCAAGGTCTGATCTCCAGTTAAATAAGGCTTTGCTTCTTCAAGCCAATCTGATCGAAACACGGTCAAGGTTATGTGATGTTCTACCGCTAGACTCACATCTTGTGGTCTACTTGCCCCCAACACAAGGATTGGTGCATTAATGCCCTTTTTTCTTAAGGCAAGAGCTTCATCTAAAAAGGCTACCGCCAAATAGCTTGCACCGGCAACAATCGCGGTGTTGGAAATTTGAACATCCCCATGCCCATATGCTGTCG
>CAURFY010000258.1:0-4437 GCA_963524115.1 uncultured Bacillus sp. | reverse complement strand
TATGGATCCCTTTCCCTAAGATAATGGCTATGACAAACGCAATTGCAGGGATGATAATCCAAAAACTGACAATGACAAGAATATTATTGATATATAAAGCCTTATAAGCAACACCAACTCCCACTACAGAGCCCACTGTAATCTCACTTGTCGAAAGTGGGATGCCAATCAAATTGGCAATAAAAAGGGAAATTGCAGCTGATGATAAAATGATTAGGACTACTTTCGCATTTAAGATCGATTGGGGGATAATATTAGAACCAATCGTTTTCGTAACTTCACTACCACCTAGGACCGCACCAGCAAAAATGGCAATCCCACACAGCAAAAGAGCTTTTTTTCTACTAGAAATTGCTCCAGACCCATAAGCAACACTTACGGATGCTGCAGCTCCACTTGCTCCGATGTTCATTGCAAAAAATAGTGCCACTGCTCCAGCCAAATAAGTTAGAATCATAGTGGTTACCCCTTATAGATGAAGTCCGCATTCAATTTTACCAGTACCAGTCCATCTGCCCGAACGTAAATCCTCGGCATTGAAAGCAGGTGCTGTACAAGGTTTGCACCCAATGCTTGGATATCCATTATCGTGAAGAACATTATATGGTAAGCCATTTTTATGAGCGTATCTCCAAATATCCTTCCACGTCCAATGTATTAATGGACAAATTTTAATCGATTTAAATTTATTGTCTTGATTGAAAAAGTTAGTATTTTTTCTTGTCTCTGATTGTTCGCGCCGTAATCCAGACAACCAAGCGGTAGTTCCAGACAGAACACTGTTAAGTGGGATGACCTTTCTGATTTCGCAACATTTGTTTGGTTCACTTTTCCATAACTCATCTCCGAATTGAGCAGCTTGCTCTTCAAGAGTAAGACTCGGCTTTTTTAATTCAATCCGTAAATGAGGATATTTTTGCTTTACTTCATTAATGAGCTTGTAAGTTTCATCAAAATGAAGATCCGTGTCTAAAAATACGATTTTCGCAGAGTCCTTCACTTTTGCAATTAAGTCAATTAGGACAATTCCTTCAATTCCAAAGCTACAGGCATAGACTAGTTCATCATCTTCATAATGGTCATAAGCCCATTTCAATACATTCAATGCACCCTTTGTCTCATCCTCTTCGAATATATCAATCTGTGCATAATTTTCAAAATTGTTAAATGTTAATTTTTCAGTCAATTTTACGCCTCCATTCTTTATTGGAAGGCAGTTTTATTCCCATTTGGAATACAAATAAAACTCCCTCTAGTTTACTAGTCAGCAGTCAACCATTTCTTTTTTTTCATTTCAATTGATTCATTACTTAATTCTAAGTTTTTCATTTTTTTCTATTTGAATAATTTTCCCGTCTTGCACCACTAACGTAATAGATCCATATTTCATGGTTTCTAGTGTTTGTGTAATTTCCAAAAATACGGTTTCTAGCTGACTTTTCCCCAAACGAGCCCCTCCTCCTTTAAAATAAAAAATCCCTCCATCTTGGAAAGACTGCTCAGGTAAGTATGTTTTACCTTATCTTCCAAAATGGTTTACATTTTGTTGGATTTAGCACCTTGCATATAAGCAGGTTGCCGGACATCTTCGGGCCAATTCCCTCCGCCTCTCTGGATAAGATTTAATTATTTTAAATTTTAACACAAATCCACTTGTTGTCAACACAATTTCGATAGGTTTAGTATGAATTAAAAAAATATTTATTTAAAATTTTTTGATTATTTTTAATGCACTGGTATATCAAATCACAATCTTTCCTTCCAAACAAAAAAGGTTGTCAACTTTGCTGCGCTACTGTAAGTAATGGTGCCTGACCCCTGGTATTTTATGCGTTGCAGCACCGGGGGGCAGGCACCCATTTTTAATCGCGTGTTACATATGTTCCAGCTATAAAATCATGGATGGATCTTTTGTCCTGTCTAATCCCCACCATAAATGCACTTACAATTAACCCAATTCCTAGCGTAATTGTGTACACAATTGCTCCAACAAATGCTCGAAGTAACATCGTTACAATCCCTAAGCTTTCTCCATTCACTTTGGCAATCCTTACCCCCACAATTCTTTTGCCAACTGTAAATCCTGACCATATAACTGGTATTAATAAGGCATATAACAAATCGAGTATAGAGCTAACCGTGTTCGCACTCATTTCTCCAAAAATAAAATTACATAGTAAGGAAATAGGGAAGCTAATAATAATTCCATCCAAAATATTCGCAAGCAATCTTCTCCAAAAGCCAGCCGGATTTGAAATCACAATCAATTACCCCCTTTTAATAAAATAATCCAGAATTGGGCTGTCCTTGCTACATAACACCCTTTATCATCATATTTTTTACATTTCATAATTATCACAAGAATAGGTAAAAATAACGAGAGATATCATGATAGATAGGGTTTGTACTAGTCATAAAATAATATTCCATAACTATGACAACAAAAGGGATGATTTTTAAGAATGGCAAAAAACAAAAGTATTTACATTCATTTATCATTATTGCTCATCGTAATGGCTGTTTTTATCTGGTCCATGATTAAACCGGTTCAATCCTCAGATTGGTGGTTAGAAGTGAGCCCAGGGCTTTTGGGTTTGGGGATTGTCATTCTTCTTTATAATAAATTTCGTCTAACCACACTTTCTTATATCATCATTTCTATTTTGTCTATATTGGTATTTGTAGGGGGGCATTACACCTATTCAAAAGTGCCGATGTTTGATTGGATTAAAGTTCATTTTGATTTACACCGAAACGATTACGACCGGTTTGGGCATTTTTTTAAAGGTCTAAGCGCCATTCTATTAAGGGAAATTTTGTTAAAAAAGAGTCCTCTAGGTAGAGGGAAGTGGTTGTTTGTTATTACGATAAGCATGTCCCTAGCTATTGCTGCATTATATGAAATTGGTGAATGTATATTTTCAAAATTAGCGCATGGGGGTAAAACTGCAAAAAATTTCCTAGGGACACAAGGTGATGTTTGGGACGCTCAATGGGACATGTCATTGGAATTGGTTGGATCGATCTTAGCCTACCTAATTCTCGTAAACCTCCATAATCGTTTACTGGAGCAACAAAATGAAAAACATCACCAAAAGTAATCAAAAAAACATATGCGTTGGCATATGTTTTTAATTCTTTATTAATATAGGTCTTCCGTTTCTCCACAAAACGGTAACATCAATTCCAAAAAAGGAGGAGAGAATGGGTTCTGATATCATATCTGTCGTCAAACCTGCTGAAAAAACCTCCCCTTTTTTAAGTAAGAGGGTTTTTTGAAAGGTTGGTAAAATTTCTTCGACATGATGGGTTACATACAACATCGTAGGTGCCCCAGGTTCGTTTGAAATTTTCTCAATGGATTCTAATAGTCTTTCTCGTGCTAAAAAATCAAGTCCGTTTGTCGGTTCATCTAATATAAGCAAATCGGGATCTGCCATTAATGCTCTTCCAATTAAAACTCTTTGTCGTTCACCTTGAGAGAGATTTTCATAATTTCGATTAGCATAATCGATGCAGCCCAAGTCTTCTAATAAAGAAATGGCCTTATTTCTCATTTCATCAGTTGGCGTTTGGTAGAGGCCTATTGAAGCAAATGCCCCACTTAACACAATTTCAAAAGCATTATCACCAGGATGGAGTCTTTCCTGCAGACTTGAAGAAACAAGACCGATATGTTTGCGTAAGTTTTCCGCAAGAGGGTCCTGTCCAAATTTTTTTCCTAAAACCGTAATATTCCCCATAGTTGGGTATTCATAAGCATTCAACACGTTTAACAGAGCAGTTTTCCCCGCTCCATTTAATCCAAATAATACCCAATTCTCTCCACTTTCTACTTTCCAGTTTATATCACGTAATATACAGGTACCGTTTCTCTTTAATGTTATATTTTTTAAGTCTAAAATCATACGTTTCTCCTTTCAGATGATCAGTCAGTGCTATCCATTGGTTCAATTTGATTTTTGGACTAATAGACAAAAAAGTCAATCATTTTAATCATCTAAAAAAATAAAAAAAGGGCAACACAAATTTTTTTTGTGCCACCCTCTATCAATCAATAGGTTCTAAGTATTGCATCTATATATAAGTCTTCTTAGACAGCGGTTTGTTGGAAGCAAGGATCATTAAAGTAAACAACTTCTGAAAGAATTTTACAACCTTTAATTTCCTTGAAAGCCTCTCTAGCTTCCTTTTCGTTGTCAAATTCGAACATTCTAGTTTGTTCCTTTGAATGAACTGTGATTACCCACATTATTTAAGATCCCCTTTTTTTATTTACCCCCGGAAAACTTAAGCGGATACAATGTTTAAAGGAGTAAATTATTTTTAACCGGACTCATTATAACACCAATTTCCGCTGAATTTTGTGAATAATATATGACATTTATCACAGTTTCATGAACTTTCATCGATATAAAAAGGGAGTATGGTCTGAAT
>CAURFY010000257.1:0-4439 GCA_963524115.1 uncultured Bacillus sp. | reverse complement strand
GTAATGGACTTTGTTCAGAAGGGAATCCGAACACCAATTTCTTCAGATGCCGAGCAGGTTGTTAGGGAACAGCTTTCCTGGAGGTATGAGCACATTGAAGCCTCCAAACATCGCTCTAAACAATCAGTATCGGAAATAAAGCGACAGCAGGAGATTTTTAATCATGGCAGTGGAACTGAATTACAACAAAAATTTTCAAAACCACTGTTTAAGAGACCTAGATTTATGCAGGAAAAGGCTTTAACGCCAGCCGAGCGAGGAACGGCGATGCATATGGTGATGCAGAACATAGATTTTACCAAGGGGATAAATGAACTTACGATTCAAGCATTATTGGATCGAATGGTTGAAAATGAACTTCTGTCAATTGAACAAAAAGAAGTGATCGATGCCGAGCATATTGTTGCCTTTTTTCAAACGGAGTTAGGAAATCGACTTACAAAAACAAACCAGATTAAACGGGAGGTTCCGTTCAGTTTGTCCATTCCTGCTTCACAGGTTTATGCGGATTGGAAGGGAAATGATGACGAACAGGTGCTTGTCCAGGGTATAATTGATTGTTTATTTGAGGATGAGCATGGAGTAGTGTTGCTCGATTATAAAACGGATGCGATTTCTGACCGATTCAGGGGTGGCTTTGAAGAAGCCCAGCCAGTGTTAGCCGAGCGGTACAGAATTCAGATTAATTTGTATGCAAAAGCGATTGAACAAATATTAAAGAAACCGGTCAAAGAAAAGTATTTATTTTTCTTTGACGGTGGTCACTTATTGAAGATGGAATAACAAATAGTGGGGCGACTTTACCAATCGGGAATGGATGTGGTGACTCGCCCCTTTTTATTTTATTAAATTAACCATTTCCAATTGTTGGTTGGTCAATGAGATTGGTGTCGAGAACGTTGCTTCCACTAATTCCGTTATTGGTGATAACTAATCCTCCTGTGTTTGCTGCTCCAGATCCCGTATTCGATTTTGAATTACTTTTTGGGGAAATGATTGCCGTATCACCAAATTGAACGATTCCTCCACCTACATTTACAATCTGAACTGGTCCCACGAAAGATGGCATATCAAAACTCCTTTTGATAGATGCTGATTATCTTACACACACATAATCACTTACAATGGAAACTTATTTACCTGGGTATTTCCAGACCCACCCTCATTTGAAAGCTGCCGAATATGTTTAACTCTTGCCTCCAATTGAATCATTTTACTATTGCCAATATGAACAAATGACGAAGCTGAAACCCCGGTAACATGGATATTATTTACTTTGATGATGGATACTGGGGGATTAGAGGTTTGTATCGTCAGATTTTCAGTTATAAGCGGGATAAAGATGGGGTCGGAAAACATCGGGAATGCTGCGAAATTTCCTTCATTTCCGTAAAATAGCTCCTCTTGGCGCTGAATGGCCATTGCCCGAGTAAAACCTTGGATATAGCAAGAATCCCCCAGTTGAATAACTGATGAAAACAAGGCTGTGATAATTTTAAGTGAATCGACATACGAAGATCGCCCGCACATTTTTACCCTGCTTCCGGTGAGAGTGGAACTAAAGGTCCAATAATTAATGACTCGGCTGGTGTATCAAAGACTGAAGCCAATTGAATCGTTTCTGCATCACCAACCATTAACAGGGAGGAACTTGAAACCCCAATGACTTTAATGTTCTGGACACATATATCCCTGTTGTAGACATGAAAGTCCATCCACTATTCCTCCTTTATATTTGTTGGTAGATTCGTTAAAAACGTGCAGATTCCATTTTCCATTTCCTTAAGAATTTGCCCAATGATGTTCTGTTTCCAGGCATCTTTTTCTGTTTCATTTCCTCTAAACGTGGTGTGCTGAAGGTAATGTTGGATCCTTGCAGGAATCTGCTTTTTTATATCTTCTTTAATAAAATCTGTATAATTGTCTCCTAGTTTTCTGTTCACTCTTGTTTCTGCGTTTTGAATTAATTGCGGTAAATCAGTCTCTAAATGCTGGTATATTTCATCTTCCATTTCTATTGTATTTCTAAATTGACTTTTGGGATCAACTGGCATTTGATTAGGCCCATTCCCCTTCATATTTCCGATTCCGTTCCCAACCTCAAAGTTGTCTATCCCCTGAAGATCAGCAGGATTTAGTCCAATATTTAAGGTCCCCTCTAATGACTCTACTTTTAATTGGTCAAATTTATATTCAATTTTATCAACACTGATGGCAGGTTTTTTTTTCAATTCATCCAATTCTTTTTTTAATTCAGCAACCAATCCTTCAAGGTATTGAATTCTACCTTCTTGAATTGTCATTGATGAATGCAACTGTTGTAGATAATAGTAAAACTGTTGATACATAAAACCACCTCGCACCTACAGATTCCTATTTTTGGTGAAGTTCTACCCTATCTTCCTCCAGAATGTAATGGGACTGAAGGCGCTTGGATTAAACTTTGAGTGCTTTGTTGAGCCGTTGGGGCTGGCTCAGTGAAACCACCAGTATTGTAAAGATGTGCAGAAGGTTTGATTATCCCAGCACTGCCAATTTGCAAAACAGATGAATTTGTTAAACCACCAATTTTAATAAAATTAATATGGATGTTCTGTTGGATGTAAAAGTTCATATTATCACCTAAAGGTTAAAGAAATTTCCTTGGTCAAGTAAATCCTGATCAAACGTATTGGTAGAACTGTAATGGTTGTTGACATGTAATGCTTCACCAGTATTAAAGGAACCGGCACCAGAGAACGTTTTTGCGGATGTAATTGGCATAATTTTATAGACGTCTCCAATATGCAACACGGCACTGCTTCCGATTGAAGCCACTTGAACAACTCCAACTATTGCTGGCATACATAACACCCTTTTTTTTATATCGTATGTTCAGGTGCGATGAATGGTGATTAAAATGCCTATTTTTCTCATTGTTCAACAATAAATGTTCTGTATAAGAAATATTATGGTAAAACACATTGTCATTAAAGACAGAATTATGTTAAAATAAACTATATTTTGAAAATTAAATCAATTAGAGGTGAAATGGATGAATGTACCATTAGTATTAACACAATTTCTTGACCGTGCCGTATCTTTATACGGACCAAAGCCAGCCATTATAAGCGACGAGAGAGTATTTACATATGAAGAGTTAAATAGTAGAGTGAATCGTTTATCACATGGATTAAAGGAATTTGGAGTCAAAAAAGGGGACAGAGTTGCCTATTTAGCACCAAATTCAGCCGAGATGTTAGAAGGATTTTATGGAGTTTTTCAATTAGGTGCGATTATGGTGCCATTGAACATCCGCTTAAAGCCAGATGATTATTTGTTTATTTTAAACCATAGTGAGTCAAAAATATTGTTTGTCGATGAGGATCTTTATTCTTTAATTAAGCCGATTAAAGATAAACTGACGACTGTTGAAGCCATTGTTGTTCATTATAAAGAAAAAGATACTCCAGAACTTGATTACGATGCATGGTTATCTAACCAATCTGAATTGTCATTTAAGCGGGAAGAATTGGATGAGAATGATGTTTGTAGCTTATTGTATACAAGTGGAACAACGGGAAATCCAAAGGGTGTTATGTTAACACATCGCAATAATTATATACACGCATTAACTTCTATGCATCATTTACGGGTATCCGATCAAGATGTATTATTACATGTATTACCAATGTTCCATGTGAATGGTTGGGGATCACCGTTTTATTACACTGCTAATGGTGCTACTCAAGTATGCTCAAGAAAGACTACAGCTGAAACTATTTTTGCTGCATTGCAAAAGCATAAAGTTTCCATTATGCATATGGCACCGACCGTTTTAAACTCTCTTCTTCAATTCTACGAAAAGAATGTTCCGCAAATTGAACAAGATGTTCGTGTTGTGATTGCTGGATCTGCACCACCACCAGCATTTATCACACGAGTTGAAAAAGAACTTGGCTGGGAATTCATTCAAGTATATGGGATGACAGAATCCTCACCATTAAGCACTTTCTCAATCATTCGTTCACACCTTAAGGATCTTCCAATAAAAGATCAGTACCGGATGAAAGCAAAAGCAGGTTATTCCATGATTGGTTGCGAGGTAAAGGTCTTCAACGAAGATGGTGAAGAGGTTGCTCACGATGGTAAAGAAATTGGCGAAGTTGTAATTAGAAGTAATGGGGTTATGTTAGGATATTGGAAAAATGAAGAGGAAACAATGAAAACGATTCGTAATGGCTACCTATATACTGGTGATATGGGGAATGTTGATGAGTATGGCAATATTGACATCGTTGACCGGAAAAAAGATGTTATCATCAGCGGTGGAGAAAACATTTCTTCTATTGAAGTAGAAGGCGTCCTTTACGAGCATCCGTCAGTTCTTGAAGCAGCTGTTATTGCGGTTCCACATGAAAAATGGGGCGAAACTCCTCATGCATTTGTTGTATTAAGGG
>CAURFY010000256.1:0-4444 GCA_963524115.1 uncultured Bacillus sp. | reverse complement strand
CCTTTACAGTATTCGGTTTATTGTTACTAGCTGTTTGATTCGTAGTTTCTGTTTGGGCTACAGTTTGTTGGGATTGATTCCCCAAATGTAATTGTTTTAAGATGGTATCTGAATAAGGGCCTGCCACAGCCAAAGTTAGCAGTGAACCAATGATGCCACCGGTAACGGTCGAAACAAATTGCTTACCTATAGAATGTTTATGTACCACTATTTGCGGTTCTGGGCTTTGATTATTTTCCATTGTTTTCCCCTCCATTTAGGATTCCAATTTGACAAATTTCTTTGGAAACCAACACTTTCTTTCATCTGCTCTCATCATATCCAGAAAATATGACGAATCTATTAACAAACATGTAAAAGATAATGAAGAGTTATGGAAATAATCATTACTATTAAATTAATTACAGACTTAATAGTTCCTAGATACAACAAAAATGGCACCCGGGATGGATGCCATTTTAATTGTGTTATTCATTTATTTGTTTTTCAGGAATTCTGATGACAAATTTGGTGCCTTTGTCATGTTCACTATTAACGATAATCTCCCCTTGATGGAGTTGGACTAATTGTTTGACGATCGATAACCCTAGTCCGAATTCTCCATAAGGATTATTAGTCCTAGATAAATCTGCTTTATAAAAACGGCGCCAAATCGATTCAATTTCATCTGCTGGAATCCCAACACCTGTGTCCTCAATTTCAATAATCGTCTCTTTATTGCCTACTTTGCCTCGCAGCCAAATGGTACCATCAGATGTAAACTGAATACTATTTTTCGTAATATTAATGAGAATTTGAATTATTCGGTCATAATCAGCATGTAAGGTTGCTCCAGGATCAGTTTCCACAATAATTTGATCATTTTTTTCCTCAGCCTGAAGTAATAATGTCTCCTTTATAATTTCCAGAAGTTCCGAGACATGAATATCCTCTTTTAAAAGCTTAATTTGATTAGACCGAATCTTTTCGTAATCCAAATTCTCGTTAACAAGCCTTATCATCCGTTTCGATTCCTTACTCACTAGATTAATCCCTTTTTCCTTATCCTCTTCAGAGATCATTTTGCTCCGCATCCCTTCGATAACCCCGCTTATCGTGGTCAAAGGTGTACGCATCTCATGGGATACATCGGCCATAAATTGTCGTCTGCGATTTTCTAAACTATCTATTTCTTCCATTGAATTCTTTAATTTCTTCACCATGGCATTAAAATCATTCCCCAACTCCCCAATTTCATCAAAGGATGACGAAGGCAATTGGACATCATAATTCCCTGCCGAAACCATGGAGGTTGCATCACGAATTCTTTGGATTCTACGAACATGAAATTTTGATAGAACCCAGCTTAATAAAAGAGTAACAGATAAAGCGATCAACACGGTAAAAAGTAAATATCGATTAATTTCACTTATCATTTCACGCGAACCACTAATCGGAGAAAACAGCAATATTCCGCCAAGCAGTCTACCATTTTCAAAATATGGAACAGCAACAAGGGATACGTCCTGATCAAAACGTTTAATATCCTGCTTAACTACAACCGTTTCTCCTTCGGTTATCTTTTTCCATTCATTTTCTGACAATTGGATTCTGGGAATATTACCTACAACAGGATAAACAACATTGCTATGTTCATCAAAGATAATAAAGTTAATATTTCTAGCCCTTAGGACTGAACTGTATTGACTGAGAATATTCTCCCGTCCTACCTGTATTTTTTCAAACTGATCCAAAATGTTTTGGCCGTAGTTTGTCAGTTCTTCTGCCTTGTTTTGGTAGACAAATTTTTCAACATAATTTGTAAAAACGATACTCAAAATTAGGAAGGCAACTAACAAGATGCTAATATGACTAATAAAAAGTTGATAAATAAATTTGAGCTTAAGCCTCATCCTCTACCACCGATTCATCAAACTTATAGCCTACTCCCCAAACTGTTTGTAAAAAGGGCTGGTTTGGCGTCCCGATTTTGTTTCGTAATCGTTTAATATGGACATCTACTGTCCGCTCATCTCCATAATATTGATAGCCCCAAACCCGTTCCAATAATTGCTCCCTTGAGAAAACTTGACGGGGATGTTCGATAAAATAGTAAAGTAAATCAAATTCCTTTGGAGTGAGGTTGGTAATGGGTACACCCTTTAATAATACTTCACGAGTTTCTTTACTAATTTTAAACAAATGTGTTTCAATAAAATGTGTTTTATTTGCCTCTTCTTCTTTTCCAGCAATCGTAGAGCGCCTTGAAACTGCTTTAATTCTGGCCATTAAAGCTAATGGGCTGAATGGTTTGGTAACATAGTCATCCGCGCCCATTTCAAGCCCTAGAACTTGATCAGATTCTGTATCTTTAGCTGTTAGCATAATAATCGGGATCGTTTTATTTTCCTCCCGTATTTTTCGGCAAATCGTCACACCATCCATATTGGGAAGCATCCAGTCAATGATTAATAAATCCCATTCCCCGCTTTGAAAACGATGATATCCTTCCAAGCCGTCATTTACAAACTCGCCATTAATACCTTCTTTTAAAAAGAACATCTCAACCATTGAACAAACACTTTCATTATCCTCTATCATCAGAATGTTCATAAAAACACCTTCCTATCTTCAAAACGTTCCAAATTTGAAAAATTAACCTTCTTTATGGGTAAAGTCTAACCAATTTATTTGGCCAAAACAACTTTACTAATAGGTTTCTTTAGTCAAAGGTAAAACGAAATGCTTCAATGTTCAACCGTTTTTTCAATTTATACGAAATAATTAACCGAGCCGAAATCGTTTGTTAATAATTTGTTCATTTGTGGTGAAAAACCCTTTGTTTTTCAGGGATTGAATATTAAAGAAGATGGGCAAATTATATTTTTGCGCATCTTCTTTTGTTACTTTGTTATCATGGTTTAATATTTTTTTATTTTGGCATCCTTTTTCGCTTTCGCTAGCCAAGTTGTATATTCAGATTGGATTTTTTCACTCATGATGGCTTCTTTTACATCTGCTTTATGATCTTCATATTTAGCCTCTGTGGCGGACTTCTTACCTACAACTTTAATAATATGGTATCCATAATCTGTTTTGATCGGTTCGCTAATTTCGTTCACAGCTAATGAGAATGCCGCCGTTTCGAATTCCGGTACCATGTCACCTTTTTTAAAGAACCCCAGGTCTCCCCCATTATCTTTTGTTGCTGTATCGGTTGAATACTCTTTTGCTAACTTGGCAAAATCTTCACCCTTAGCTAGCTTGTCCTTAACTTCCTTCGCCGTTTTTTCATCTGCTACTAAAATATGACTAGCTTTCACTTGTTCGTCTTGAGCAAAGGTTGCTTTATTTTCGTCAAAATAAGTTTTCATTTCAGCATCAGTAATTTTGATTTGCGGTTCTAATATTTTTCTGGTCAGGACGTATGTTTTGAGATCTTTATTCACTCTGTCCATGGACACGCCGCTAGATTTCATCGCTGAATTAAAAGCGGTTTCTCCACCATAGGAGTCTTGTAGAGTTTTTAGCTCTTTCTTAAGTTCACTATCGCTCACAGTGATTTTCTTTTTCTTAGCCTCTTGTAAAACTAATTTTTCAGATATGAGGGAATCAAGCACTTGTTCCCCATACTGATCATTTAGCAAGCTATTAAGTTCGGTTTTGCTGATAGCTTCCCCATTGACTTTAGCGGCAGTATCATCCTTTTTGAAGTAGCTAAAGCCAACCAGAATGGCTGCGGTGACGATCAATATTGCGGTAATTAGAATGATACCTTTACGATTTTTAAATATTTCTAACATGGTTCATCTCCTTAATGTTTTCTATCCTCCCTTATCTTAGCGATTAAATATGAATATTTTATTACCAATCCATGAAGCGGGTATGAATTTAATCAGGAATGGTAGGGCATTAACACCAAAAACATGCCTATTTATTTGGGGAATGGTTTCATTTTTCTTCCAATTTTTATCCTTCACTGACTGTTCATAATTTTCGTAGTTTTACGTTCCAGACCATATTAATATCAACGATTTTTGTCAAATATTCTGTTAAAATAATAGTAGAGAGTTAGTATTCTTTAATATCTTTCTAGAAAGTAGGTATCAAAATGAAAACCAGGCGCAAATATTCACAACTGTTGTCGTGGGTAGTGTCTTCGGTCGTTTTGATGGGAGTTTGGTTTGGGTGGGGTGGGAATGTTGGGGCGGCAGAAGCTACAACTGCTACTGTTAATATTCAAAGCGGGGGCCTCCAGTTTGGTACTATTCCGTCTACTGTAGATTTTGAAGGAATCATATTAGATGGAAACTTACAAACTATCCCAGCAAAAGTACCAAATTTAAAAGTACAGGATTTTACAGGAACCGGGTCTGGATGGACAGTCACTATGCAAGCAAGTCAATTTTCTGGCCTAAACGCTACCTCAGAGACAGTTAAATTAGATTATGGCTCACTATTCATT
>CAURFY010000255.1:0-4467 GCA_963524115.1 uncultured Bacillus sp. | reverse complement strand
TATGGACACCAATATGGACATCATTATGGACATCATGGACCTGGAGTATACGGCCACCCAGGCTATGGCTATCCAGGACATGGTCATGTAGGCTATCCAGGTCATGGAGGCTACCCGGGATATGGTGGATATTCGGGCGTGGGTATAACAATTGGTGTGCCTAGAGACTATGACTATCTAGAATAGGTCAAATAAAAATAAAACCAGGCACTTTAATCAAAAAAAGTACCTGGTTTTATTTTGGACTTAAAATAATAAGTCACTGATCATTACAGCGACATAATTATTATTCTTTTGAAGAATGTTTATAATTAGTGTTTTAGTCTGATAATTGGTTTCGAGTTAGTTCTTCTTCAAAATAAAATGTACCTGGATATTCCGTTAATATATAAGAAAATCTCTTCATATTCTTAACATATTTCCATTTTAAAATAGTAACGGTTTCTCCAGTTGCTTTAACATTTACCGTTTCACCTGCGTTGTATAGGTTATTTAAGTGTTTCAATTTGACACTCCCTTTTCTATCCTTAATTAATTATATCATAAATGTGTTCATGTTGATGTGTAACTTAATGGGGTAGGCTATTTAGACTGGATTCCTGTTTGGTTCTAAGCTCTTGGAATACCCCTGTTTACTTGCCTAATTCTTCTAAATCTGATATTCTTAATTAGAATTATTTTTGTTCGGTATGTAAGGGAAAGACAATATATTGCTTTTCGCCTGGATATCATTAAGAGCAAGAATAGTAATACAATGTGTGTTTAACACACTAGGAGGCAACAAACATGGAAAACGGAAAAGTTAAATGGTTTAACGCAGAAAAAGGTTTTGGTTTCATTGAACGCGATGGTGGAGAAGACGTATTCGTACATTTCTCAGCTATCCAAGGCGAAGGCTTTAAAACACTTGAAGAAGGTCAAGCGGTAACTTTTGATGTAGAAAAAGGCGCTCGTGGACCTCAAGCAGCTAACGTTCGTAAAGCTTAATTAAAGAGTAAACACTCAAAAACAGACTCACTTTTAGAGTCTGTTTTTTTTTGATACTTAAATTTATCCTTCTCAATGAGTGAATAGGAAATACTATATTAAGCAAACAAAATAATTTACTAATTGTATCCCAAATTTTGCTTGGAATATATAAGCATTTGGAGAAAAAATATGCTATTATCGAAAAGTACAACCAAAATAAAAGGAGATTTTTGATGATCATGAAGAAATTAATCAAGTGGGTAGCTTTGGCAGCGGTGTTAACATTGACTCTTAGCGTAGGAAGCAAAGCCTTTGCATCAGATAATAGTAGTAGTGAAGAAAGCATTAATGAAAAATATGGACTGCCAATTGTGGTTTATGGAGCAGCATTATCAGCTAGCCAAAAAGACGAAGTCAGATCATTGTTAGGTGTAACTGATCCAAGTAAGGTTAAAGAAATCACTGTTACGGGTGAAGACATTTATACATATATAAAAGGTGATCGAAATTCTAATATGTATTCTTCAGCCAAAATCACTAGAAAAGATTCAGGAGAAGGACTTGTTATCAAGCAGGTCACGCCTGAAAATATTACCGAAGTTACGGATGAAATGTATGCCAACGCTCTATTAACTGCAGGGATTACGGATGCAGTGGTTGAAGTGGCTTCTCCGATAAAAGTGAGCGGACACTCCGCGTTAGTTGGAATTTATAAAGCCTACGATGCGGGTGAGGGAGCTGGATTAAATAAAGATCGAACAGAAGTTGCAAATCAAGAGTTAAATTTAGCAACTGATTTAGCGAAAAAAGAAGGCTTAGATAAGGATAAAGTCAGTGAACTCCTTACTGAAATTAAAAAGGAAATTGCCGATCAAAATCCAGCTTCAAAAGAAGATATCGCCAAAATTATTGATGATAAGTTAAAAGAATTGGGAATTCAATTGAGTGATCAAGACCGCCAACTACTTATTGATTTGTTTGAGAAAATGCGGGGCCTCAATATTAATTTTGACAATGTCCAATCTCAGCTTGATAATCTTTCTAAGGACATTACCAATAGAATTGAACAAGCAATTGGAGATAAGGGATTTTTACAAAAGGTTGCCAACTTCTTTAAAGAACTATTTGCCAGCATTAAAAATATATTTTCGTAAGCAGAGGATTCTCCTCTGCTTTTATTTATAAAAGAAAAATAGTTTGGACGTTGTTCGAACTTGATCTTAGCCTTAAAATCACTCAATGGAAAATTCAAAACCAGAGTAGGTAAGCTCGAACAACTTTTATTTAACAATGATAATTATAATGAATGAGTTTTAAGAACATATGAACAGGATATTAAATATTTGTAACGAAATGAAGTCAGACTATTACAAAGCTAATCCTTAATTAACATTCGTTGTTCTAAACTCCTATTTTGGAGTAACTGATATTTTTTCAGCTTTCGATAAAGAGTGGATCTGGCAATTTTTAATCTTTTGGCAACCTCAGATAAGTTCCAGTTAGTTTCATTTAATAAACGAACGAGTACTTTTTGCTCCTCTACATGGAATAATGAAAAATTATCCTTCTGATTTGTCTGTGAGCAAGATATACGTTGGTCAATAAAGTACGAAGGTAAGTCTTCAAATGTTATGACAGAGGAATCGCAGAAAATGACTGCATGTTCCAGTACATTTTGCAATTCTCTTATGTTCCCTGGCCAGGAATACTCAGAAAAATATTGATAAATATCCTTTGAGAGTGAAAGTAATTCTTTTCCATATTTTTGGGAAAATTGTTTTAAAAAATATTCAGTGATCAAAGTAAGATCATCTTTTCGTTCGCGAAGGGGAGGAATATTGACACTTACCAAATTAAGCCTGAAAAATAAATCCTCCCGAAAATGACCATTTTTACAAAGGTCATATAAATTCTTATTCGTAGCTGCAATGATTCTTACGTTCACTGAAATTGGTTTAGAAGAGCCAATTCTTGTAATCTCTTTTTCTTGCAGAACTCTAAGTAGATGAACTTGTAATTCAAGGGGAATCTCCCCGATTTCATCTAAAAATAATGTTCCTCCGTGTGCCTCTTCAAATTTCCCCTTTTTTCCATCCTTTAAAGCTCCAGTAAAAGCTCCTCTATCGTAACCAAATAATTCGCTTCCAATCAATTCCTTTTGTAGGGCGCCGCAGTTGATTGCTAAAAAAGGCTGATCGCTTCGGGTACTTGATTTATGAATAGATTGAGCAATTTTCTCTTTGCCAGTACCACTTTCTCCAAGAAGCAAAATCGGTACGTTTGAGGGAGCGGCTTTTTGACATTTGTACAAAGCGGTTAAGAATTTTTCTGAGGAGCCAATTACTTCTTTCCACTGCCCTTCATGTAATATAAGGCGAGAAGGTGAGTGGAGTGCTTTTTTATGTTTTTCAGTAAAAATTACCCTATACCCAACAAAAGATTCCGAATAAATGATTCGCTCTATTGATTGGACTAAGTAATCGCTAATTTTGATTTCCTTTGTTGGATAGTACACATCGGTTCCAAGGGGAACTTGTTTCAGTTCATTTATTAAGGAATGGAAACGAAGATTTAATTTTAAATCTGTACCGGGTGGAAGCTCAAAAGATTCTGCTAGTTTATCACTACTTTTTATCGTATAAAAGCTAGGGTTCAGCATAAGAATATGACCTGTTTTCCATTTATGTTTACCTTGAAAATAGGAATCAATTAAATGGAAATTAAATCCCAAATAAATATTAGTAAGTTGATTTTCAATAATTTGTGCGATAGATACCGCTAAAGCTAATGTATGAGGTTGGGCATTCCCCCAAAAACCTGTAAAATCAATAGACCCGATAATTTCTTTTGTAAAGGGGTGAGTGATTGGTGCAGCAGAACATGTCCACGGGTGGCAACCTTGACAAAAATGTTCTGCTGCCAATATCTGAATGGGAGCGCCTGTAACAAGACTTGTTCCAATGGCATTTGTTCCGGCACTCTTTTCGCTCCAGTCCATACCAGGTACAAAATTCATCTTTTCAGCTTCACGCCATATTTGTTTTTCCCCTTTTAAATATATAATATAGCCGTTCTGATTAGATAAGGTGATTATATATCCTGTCCCAATCATCCTTTGAAAAAAATCATCAATAATAGGTTTAGCAATTTTGTAAAGTTCAGATTCCTTTAATACGTTTTTCAAATCAAGATCTGTTAAAAAGGAATTTGTTTGCAATTGTTTAGGGTTGACTTCATTTTCTTGGCAACGCTTCCAAGATTCTAAAATATTTCTCCTTATCTTATCAGATTTAATATCCCCCCATGTATTTGAAACAAACCTCCCCCATAAATTAGCTAATTCCCTTGTTCTATCCGATAAATTCCGGGTTGAGAAGATAGATATATAAGGGTTTCCCATCACTGCCTCCTTTGTAATTAATTGAATATTAAAAATATTTTATCACTGTCAATTTTTTATAGAAATCGGACAATTTTCCCCTTTTTCTAAAAAGGGTG
>CAURFY010000254.1:0-4474 GCA_963524115.1 uncultured Bacillus sp. | reverse complement strand
GATATCTAGAGGTACGCCCGTTTTTCCAGAATCCTGTACATACGGAGCGACATCTGTCATTTGCTCAATTCGCTTACCATTTATTTGGGTAATGATGTCACCAATTTTTATTCCAGCTAACTCTCCAGGTGAAGTTTTTCCAGTAGGTGTGTCCACTTGATGATGTCCAACCACCAGAACTCCCACTGTATTTAGTTTTACGCCTATGGATTGTCCACCAGGAATGACCTTAAAATCCTTCAACACATTGACATCCACTTTTTTTATCGGAACACCAGCAAGGTTTAACACCATTTCATCATTTCCTTGTTGATTTGCATGTACGGATAACGATTTTGAGTTTTGAGCCATTTGAATCGTTTGATCATCTTTTGATAGTGATGCTGAAACGGAAATAGCTTTCGAAAGGTTATAATTTTGGCCCTCAAAAAGGGTAATCTTGTTTGGGATTGAGATATATTCTTGAAAGGGTTTAAAGAACCCTAGAGCAATTAATGAAACAAGGAGAATTCCACCAATTATTTTTCTAAGTTGATCATATTTCAAATCCTTCACTCTCCTCGCATCTAGTCCACACACAATTGTTGGCTACATCTTTAATTTTGCCTGCTTCTTAGCCATTTATAACTGCCAACAATTAAAAAAGCTACCCGAGTTGGATAGCTTTTCATGTTATGGCTTCATTTCGTGGGCTAAATGCAATAATTCCTCTGCATGTTGCCTTGTTAAATCAGTAATTTCTACTCCAGAAATCATTCTGCTAATTTCTCCAATTTTCTCCTTCTCCGATAATGGAGTAACTGAAGTTTTTGTTCTTCCGTCTTTAATTTTCTTGGCAATAAACAGATGCATGTCTGCCATAGCCGCAACTTGTGGTAAATGTGAAATACAAAGAACCTGAGAATTATTTGAGATTTTGTGGATTTTTTCACCGATTGCCTGTGCCACTCTTCCACTTACCCCTGTATCGACTTCATCAAAGATAATAGATGTGACCCCTTGATGAATAGAAAAAATGCTTTTCAATGCGAGCATGATTCGAGACATTTCTCCACCTGAGGCAATTTTTGCCAAAGGCTTTAAAGGTTCACCTGGATTCGTTGAAATGAAAAACTCAACGATATCTGTACCATTCTTATAAAATCCGTCATAATGCTTAAAATTGACTTCAAATATTGTTTTTTCCATGTAGAGTTCCTTTAACTCACGATGGATTAGCTTTGAAAGATTTTTTGCAGATTTTTTGCGGAGATCACTCAATTGTTTAGCTTCTAAACGTAAATCTTTTGTGAGAGAAGTTAGCTCAGTTTCAAGCTGATGAATATGTGTTTCTTTGTTTTGAATTGTTTCAATTTCTTCTTCAATTTTTGCAGCATACTCAAGAATTTCTTCGATTGTTTTCCCGTATTTACGTTTAAGTTGATTTATTTCAGTCAATCTTTCTTCAATTTCATTAATCCGTTGTGGATCATATTCCATTACTTCGAGTTTATTTCGTAATGAGTGAATGGTATCCTCCATTTGGTAAAAACTATTTGAAATAGAATCATACATCTCTTTGTATTCATCATCCAGCTCGGCTGCATCCTCAAGGTGCCCCATTGCCATCCCAATCCAATCTAATCCCGCCTGTTCCCCAGAAAGTGCGGAATACCCAGCCTGAAGCGCTGCAAAAATCCTTTCGAAATTTGACAGCTTTCCCTTTTCTTCAAACAGTTTTTCATCCTCATTTATATTCAACTCTGCCATATGAATTTCTTCAAGCTGAAATTGAATTAAATCAAGCCGATGTGCCATTTTTTGTTCATTTTCACTTAGCGCTTTTAATCGTGCTAAGGTTTCATCATATCGTTTGTAAACTCTCTGATATTCTAAAAGAGACGCAGTAATATTGTTCCCACCAAATTGATCTAATAATGATAGGTGTTTTGATTCATTCATGAGTTCTTGATGTTCGTGTTGACCATGAATGTCAATCAATGTGCCGCCAAACTCTCGCAACACAGCAATCGTTACCAGCTTTCCATTGACACGACATACACTTTTCCCGCTCCGGGTCATATCTCTACGTAACACTACCATTCCATCTTCAATTTCAATCCCAATTTCTTTGGCTTTTTCAAAGGATGGATGTGCAGGATCTTCCACAAGAAATAATCCTTCTATTTCGGCCTTATCCTCACCATGTCGAATAAATTCCGAAGATCCTCTACCTCCAACGAGAAGATGGATAGCATCGATAATAATTGATTTCCCTGCTCCGGTTTCACCAGTTAATACGGTTAAACCTTTTTCAAATGAAATTGATAGTTCTTCAATAATCGCAAAGTTTCGAATCGATAATTCACTTAGCAATAGTCAGTCACCTCAGCTTAAAGCATATCCAGAAAGCGTTTAGAGATTATCTCCGTGTTTTCTGGTGTTCTGCAAATGATTAATATCGTATCATCACCGCAAATGGTTCCCATGATTTCATCCCAATCGAGGTGATCAATTAAAGCACCGATTGCCATTGCATTTCCTGGTAATGTTTTCATTACCAGCAAATGACTGGAGTTATCCATTTTTACAAATGCATCCATTAAGGCCCGTTTTAACTTTTGTAATGGATTAAAGCGTTGGTCAGCAGGTAAGCTGTATTTATACCTACCATCCATTAATGGGACTTTCACAAGATGTAACTCTTTAATATCCCTTGATACAGTAGCTTGTGTAACATTAAATCCAGCTTTCTTCAAACGATCAACAAGCTCGTCCTGTGTTTCAATATCGTTGTTTGCAATTAATTCACGTATTCTTATATGTCGTTGACCTTTGTTCATCATTTCACCTCAAAAGTATTCACTCGAAAGTTCGCACATTTTATTGTCATTATAATAATATGGTAGCCGATATTTGACAAGATGTACAACTTTTCACAAATTAGACACAATCATTCTTATTAGATATAGAAAAGGAATAAGCAGCAACTCGCTTATTCCTCAGTAACTTTTTTCTTTTTTAATTCCTGGTGAGCCTCTGCTACTACTTGGGCAGGAGTTTTAGATAATAATATTTCTCCGGTGGTATTTGCATTCTCTCCATCCCAGCGTAAATGAAGAAGAAACTCGATGTTCCCGTCTCCACCTGTTATTGGTGAAAAGGAAAGATTAACAACTGTATAGCCTATCCCACTAGTAAACTCAATCATTTTCTCGACAACACTTTGATGAACAGATGAATCTCTAACAATTCCTTTTTTACCAACCTGTTCTCGACCAGCTTCAAACTGCGGCTTAACAAGTGCCACAATATTACTTCCAGGAACAAGAAGGTTTTTTAAAACAGGGAATATGATCCTTAATGAAATAAACGATACATCGATTGAGGCAAAGTTTGGCATCCCACTCTGGAGGTCTGCAGGGGTCATATAACGGAAATTCGTCCGTTCCATAACTTCAACCCGCTCATCTTGTCGGAGCTTCCAGGCGAGCTGATTATAGCCCACATCGACTGCATAAGACATCTTGGCACCATTTTGCAAAGCACAATCGGTGAATCCACCCGTCGAAGATCCAATATCGATCATTATTTTTTCCTTCACATCAATATCGAATACCTTCAGCGCCTTCTCAAGTTTAAGCCCACCACGGCTCACATAGGGCAAGACATTTCCCTTTATTGTTAACTGAATATCCTCATTAACCTTTTCACCAGGCCGATCCAGTCGCATTTCATTACTGTATACCAGGCCAGCCATAATTGCGCGCTTAGCCTTTTCTCTTGTTTCAATTAGGCCTCTATCTACTAATAAAACGTCGACTCGTTCTTTTTTTATTTTCATCTTCATGCCCTTTGCTTTTTCTTTCCGGCAAGAATTTGCAATTTCTTAACTGCACTTTCAGTGGTTAGTTCGATTTCATTTAACAATTCATCAACATCTCCATGTTCAACGAATTGGTCAGGAATCCCCATTCGGTCAATGATTGCTTGATAATGACCGTGATCATGGGCAAATTCTAATACCGAACTACCAAATCCACCTTGGAGAATGGCTTCCTCTATTGTTAAAATCGGAATATTATCTGCAAGAATTTGACTTAATAAGCTTTCATCTAGTGGTTTAATAAACCGTGCGTTTACAACCTTAATTGAGTACCCAAGTTTTTCTAAAATAGCCGAAGCTTCCATTGCCATCGGGATTGTTGTACCAAAGGTTAGAATAGCGGCATCTTTACCCTCTTTTAAAACTTCCCATGTCCCGATTTCAATTGTCTTTAGCTCCTTATCCATTGGAACTCCAAGACCATTTCCTCGTGCATAACGCATAGCAATTGGCCCATCATTATACTGTACGGCTGTATTGACCAAATGCTGCCCTTCATTCTCATCTTTAGGCATCATTAAAACAAGATTAGGCAAATGCCGCAAAAAGGCTATATCAAATACACCTTGATGAGTTTCACCATCTGCTCCAACTAACCCTGCTCTGTCT
>CAURFY010000253.1:0-4496 GCA_963524115.1 uncultured Bacillus sp. | reverse complement strand
TGGTAGAACAATTACTATCCTAAAAAAAAATCCACCTGTTGACCCATCAAATTTGCGTAAGGTTAATATATATAGAAATAACTATAAAATCCTAAAAAGACAAATAGTAGGTATTATGATCAATCATAAAAAGATAAATTTGAACGCATTTAATAGATTGCTTAGTACTAATAATAAAAGACTATTAAGTAGCTGGAGTATATTCACAAATGATGATATTCAGGAACTTCAGGATATGACATATTTTGGAAAAGAACTTCAAACAATTGATGATGATCTATTATTAGATGTTGGAAGATTTGGTTTGTTGATTGAAACAACAAAAATAAGCGAATACAACAAAAGTGTTAATAGTTTGAAAGAAGAATTTGTAGATTTTATGAAGGAAATCCCACAAGATAAAAACCGGTTTATAGAATACAAAAAAAATGGGAGTAATAATACCAAATCTTTAAATCAAGTGTTAGAAGACTCTAGAGCCGACCTAATTAAATACCTGATAACATTAGCGAATGCTGAAGAAGCCTTTGAAAAAATAATTTTTAAAGAAGATCGATCAATAAAAAGGGATTTTGAGCTAAAAAAAATAAATAAGGAAGATATGTTCGAGAGGTTTATAAACAATTTTGTAGATAATACATTTAAATTTCCTAACAAAGAAGAACTATTAGAAAGAATTGATATTAAACATGACTTTTATGATATATCTGATGAATTATTAAATAATAACCCTGATTTTGATATTTTTATTAAGAAATATGATCTCGATAACTTAAGAAGGTATGGAGAGGGTTTTGAGCAAATAGAGATGGAGATTTAAAAATAATCTCTTTTTAAAGTGAACTTGGGCGCTGGGCACCAGCAAGTTATATAAGGAGGGGCCTGGGAGTATTTTTGTTAACCACCAAATTAGCTAACCGGAAATTAATAATACACTATTTACCACATGGAAAATCGCTGGGAAGAAAAGCAAATTGTAGAATTAAAGGGTAGTAGTTAATAGTTTATGTACTTTACAATGAAAATTTTGGATGGGTTCATATGAGGTGTAGTGATGTATTATTTGTTTATTATCCTAAAAATTGAGAGTATTTAATACTTAATAGTGATATTTTGGTACAAGGGAGGCGTAGTAATGTCGATTTGGGAAGTTGAAATAACTGTATTTGGCTCGGTTAAAGTGAAAGATAGGCAACGATTCAGAACCCAAAAAGGTCATCGGGTAATGAATCCTTTTTTTAGTGATATTTCCATTAGAAACTTCGGGGAAGGTTTGATTATTACTGTAACTGCTAAGGCAACGTCAAGTCAACTTGCTAACGATGCGGCATTAGTGTTTGTTGGACAAATGTTGGATTATTTAGTAATAGATCTTGGCGGGGAACAACAATTAAAGGTAAGTTTACATAACGGTAGAACAAACTATCTGACAAGGGAAAATCACATTAAGAGAATTTTAACTGAAGAGGAGATAAAACAAGCTTTTAAAGAGTCACTATCTCTTTCATTAAAGCACCCAGTTTTTTTGAAGGCATATAGTTGGTATAGAAAAGGCCTATATACTGAAGATCCATTTGACAAGTTTTTAGCTTTTTTTAATTCTATTGAACTTGTTGCATCTAAATACCATCCTCAGAATGATGCTGCTAAGAAAGGAAGTAAAAGCCAAATTTGGGAGTGCTTTAAAGCTATTTGGGGTGAGTGTTCTGAATGGCCACTTTACATCAGAGGAAATAACAAATGGATAGATAAAAATTATGAAACTAGAAAAGAGATTGCTCATGGTTTAGCAATCGTTAATATAGAAGAAGTCGGTAAAGTTTCTTCGATGATTACCTCAATTCAAAATGTTGCGTATCTTTTCTTAAGAGATTGGAAGATCAAACAATTAGATCAAAGTATAGAACATGAAGTGAATAAAGGTAGTAATTGAACAAATTGGAAACAATGTTCTTTATTCACTGGCTAAGATTATTTTCTAATTTATTCTCTCTAATTTGTTGTATGGCAATCCCTATGTCTAATTCAGGTCGCCAAGCTTTCTATGGTTTATATTCAGTATTTTGCATATATGAGATTCCACCCTTAGTTAATTTGATAACGTAGCACGATCGCATCGTCTGTGCCCGGCTGAGTGTCAGAAAGACAGTAGAACAAGCGGCAGATGTTAAGTGATTCCAACAGTTTGCTTTACGAGACATACTAGGAGTGAACTTTAGCTTCATAGCCAGTTTATTATTCTCGAAAGATCGGTAAACGCTACCCTGATCGCTATGGATCAGAACCCATCTAATGACTTTAATCATGAGAGTTATAAAAGACAGCCTCAGAAGCGTTCCTAGGCAGAGGGTCATAATCCATTGCAAACATTACCAATCAAGATGTATCACTTCAACTGGTGTTGCTTTACTAAAAGAACAAATAAAGCTATGGGAACCTTCAAAAGTAGAAGTATTGATTATTGCAACCTCAGGTAGGTTTACCATACACTAATTGATAATTTCAATCTAAGGTAAAAAAATAAGGTTTCAGGCACCTTCCAATTTTCTGGGGGTACCTGAGACCTATATTGGGAGTGAAATGTTTTTAAACGGAGGAAGTTATGGATATAAAACATGTTTTTCGGATGCCAACTCCGGTCACGATTGCTGGTAGATCTTCAAGTATAACGAATTCTTTTGTCAATGGAATTGTCCCTTGTATTGTCCCGCATGAACAAGAGTTAAGGGAAGTGCTAAACATTCTAGGAATGAGCGAACATAATGTAAGATGTTCATATTGTGGGGACAAGCATACTGAATGGGATCATTTTCGGCCATTGATTCAAAATAAACGACCAACTGGGTTTATTTCTGAGATTCATAATCTTGTTCCTTCCTGTGGGAAATGTAACCAATCGAAGGGAAACTCTAATTGGAAAGAGTGGATACTTAGCAGCGCCAAGCTTTCACCAAAAACTCGGAACATAGACAATTTAAATCAGATAATTTTGCGTTTAGAACGATTTGAAATGTGGAGTAAGCCTACAAGAGTTAATTTTGAATCAATTGTTGGAAAAGATATATGGAAAAAGCATTGGGAGAATTGTGAAAGACTACATAACATGATGTACGAGAGTCAAAAACTTTCTGATGAAATCAAAATGAGAGTTGCTGAAACGATACAGACACCATCAATGAATATGTTCTTTACATCTTATTTAAAGGACTTAAATGAAATTAATATTAAAGGAGCATTTTCCACCGAAAAGAAGGTTAGTGTAATTGTTCAGTCCAGAATGTTTGAAATACTGTTGTCCAAAAAAATACCTATTGAAAAAATTAATCTGCTGCAAACATTAAAATATTCTAATGAAATATTTAAATTGCACTTTCCACTCTTAAAAGAAGTTGACCATACAAAGGATTTAGACCCGCAGAAAAAAGATGATAAGGGTCGGAATCGATATTATAAACAACCTATAACAATCTACGGAAAGAGCTATTTGTTATGTTCTCAATGGTATGAAAGCAATCGACCATACTTAATGAAATGGATTGAATTAAACGAATAGTACAAGACAGTAGTTTCTTAGTTTTCGACTCAGCTGTTACTTTAATGAGGGCTTTTATGCGATTTAAGGGAAAAACAGAAAACAAAGTCCGCGACTTCTTTTGACTTCGCAATCATTAGGGAGATGGAGAAACCATCCCCTTGTCCCATCCTTAGATCAAGTCGAGTTTACTTTAAATCAGAAAACACCCACAAATGTTGTTAAATCAACATTTGTGGGTGTTTTTGTTTTTGGGAAAAACTTGAAAAGGGAAGGATTTGAATTCATTTTACACAAGTTCTTCCGTAACCTACCAGGGGAGTATTATCTGCCATGGAATAATTTTGTTGAAAAAATTTCACATGTTACGAAAATACCCATGACATTTTTCTTCATTTAACAATATGTCTTCTATGAAAGAGTATTTATTTGAAGAAAGGAAGTTGTTGAAGATGGCTAAATATAGAATGGTGCGTACGGATTTTTGGAAGAATCCGGTTGTTTCGGAAGAGATGACCCCGGAGGATAAGTATTTTTACCTATATTTGCTGACAAATCCACAAACTACTCAAATCGGAATCTATAGAATTACAAAAAAACAAATGGCTTTTGATTTGGGTTATTCGATTGAGAGTGTTCATTCCTTAATGGAACGTTTCACCCAGCATCACAAGTTGATTTGTTATAATCCCGAAACAAGAGAACTCGCGATTAAAAACTGGGGGGAAAGATAACCTACATAAGGGCGGGAAACCGGTCATGGATTGTATATATTCCGAATTAAAGGAGGTCGAGGATACCTCGCTTATTCAATATGTTTCGGAACCCATTGTTAAAGATGATATTCGTAGCCTTTATCTATCTTTTTGTGAACAAGGAACTATGTTTTTCGGGATGGAAGATCAAGTCCTAGATGAAAATGATACATATATAACGGAATGTGAAGAATTCGGTGATACGTCAC
>CAURFY010000252.1:0-4512 GCA_963524115.1 uncultured Bacillus sp. | reverse complement strand
GGCTAGGTCATGTCCAAATGGTTTTTCAATGACAAGACGTTTAAAGCCATCAACATTGGTTAACCCGTCTAATTTCAAATGCTCAGCAATCGTTCCAAAAAACTCGGGTGCCATCGCTAAATAAAAGATCCGATTTCCGTCAAGCTGAAAACGGCTGTCTAGTTCACCCGCTAGTTGGTTTAGTGCAGTATATGAACTGGAATTGGTAACATCATGTGAGTGATAGAAAAAGTGTGAAATAAATTCATCAATATTTTCACTATTATTACCTGAAGATAAAATGGAGTCCTTCACATTTTGTTTGAACTGTTCATGTGAAAGAGAGCGTCTTGCAACGCCGATAACAGCAAAACGGTCTAAATTTCCCTTTTCATAAAGCTGATAAAGGGATGGAATTAGCTTTCGATTAGCCAAATCCCCTGTTGCTCCAAAGATCATGATTAATGCAGTCGGTTTCTCATTCTGTTTCACAATGCTGTACCCCTTTTAATATAAATTCTCGAAAATATGTAGATAATGATGATGACCTATACAAATATTAAATTTTATCTGTTTACTCCTCATTAAGCAAATAAAAAGTGACATATACCGATAGTTTTCTTCTTTTTTTGCACAACTATCCTCACATTATTATGAGAAGCTGGCCACTTATATGTATGGTATAGTAATGTTAGCAAGTTACAAAAAATTTGAAGCTGTTTGGACAACAGATTTCTAGTGAATGGAGGTAATATAAAGTGGAAGTTTTCTTTTTAGGAACAGGAGCAGGAATCCCGGCCAAGCTCCGTAATGTCACTTCAATTGCCTTAAAGCTATTGGAGGAGCGCGGAAGTATTTGGCTATTTGATTGTGGGGAAGCAACCCAACACCAAATTTTACATACATCGATTAAGCCTCGTAGAATTGAAAAGATATTTATTACTCATCTTCACGGTGACCATATTTATGGACTACCCGGATTACTATCTAGTCGATCGTTCCAAGGTGGAGAAACTGAGTTGACCCTTTATGGTCCAAAAGGGTTAAGGGAATACATAACGGTTAGTTTATCTGTCAGCCAAACGTATTTGAAATATCCGCTAAAGGTGATTGAAATCGACGAAGGAATTATTTTTGAAGATGAGCAGTTTATCGTGGAAACACGTTGCTTAGAGCATGGTATTCCTTCTTATGGTTACCGAATCATTGAAAAAGATCGACCAGGGACGTTACTCGCTGACAAACTAGCTAAGGCGGGCATTAAACCAGGTCCTATTTATAAAAAAATAAAAAACGGTGAGAATGTTACAACTGAAGATGGAACGGTTATAAAGGCAAGTGAATTTTTGGGGGCAACTCAAAAAGGGAGGATTGTCACCATTCTGGGTGATACGAGAAAATGTGAAAATGCAGCAAAGCTAGCAGCGGATGCCAATTTATTAATTCATGAAGCAACTTTTTCTAAAGGGGAAGAAAGCCTTGCTTATGATTATTTTCATTCAACCACGCATCAAGCTGCCGAAACGGCTAAAATGGCAGCTGTTAAGAAACTCTGCCTTACTCATATTAGCTCAAGGTATGACCGGGAGGCGTGGAAAGAACTAGTAGCGGAAGCGAGAGGCATTTTTCCGAACACGGAAATATCGGAAGATTTTAAGGAGATTACGGTTCCAGTTGATAAAAAAATGGATTAGGATGAAAATCCGCTTTTACTAAAGAAAAAGGTTAGGAGAAATTCCTAACCTTTACTTTGTTATTTATTTTCATCATTTTCATTTTCATTTTCTTCCATATTAAACCAAAGTGGATCGTCGTTATCTTCTTCTCCATTATAGTTGATTAGGACTTCTTCACCTGCTTTAATGTCCTTAAAAGCAAAAAAGTCAAATGTGTGGTTTGGAAAATTTATTTCATACGTTGCATTTGGTGTATACGAGTGATTAAACAGCATACCATACCCCAAAAGCATCGCAGTGTGGTTTATCCCATACTCAAATGCATAATCTGCAAGAAGGGTTTTCTCGATGTGTTCATGCTGGTCATTTGGATAAGCAATAACGGGAGCTTCATGGATCAACTCGCCTTTTTTGATGTCACGTGTTGCGAATACGCCTCTATTGAACTCTCCATCGCTAAGTTTGGAAGTTTTAATTTCAATCATATTAGTCTCCTTCGAGCGCTTGTCTTTTTAATACTACCTTCTAACCTAACAGTTGATTTGGATGAAAGCAACTGTTTTTAATTATGAGTGAGTAAATCATTATTGAACAGGATCAAAACAAATAGGGATTAAACTAACAGAATAATAGAAAAACAGTTATGATTAAAATTATATTTGATTTTTGGAAATAGAGAGGAGAAATATATGTTTTCGAATGAAGAAAGAGAATCCATTTATAAAGTAATCTATCAGAGGAGAGATATTCGTAGTTTTTTGCCTGACCCTATACCTGAAGATTCGATAGGCAGAATCCTGAATGCTGCCCATCATGCACCATCTGTAGGCTTTAGCCAGCCTTGGAATTTTATCTTAATTTCCTCAGAAACCATTAAAGAAAAGTTAGCTTGGGCCGCTGATAAGGAAAGACGAGCATTAGCCATCCATTTTGAAGGTGAAAAAGAGACAAAATTTCACGGTTTAAAGGTTGAAGGTTTAAAAGAGGCTCCATTAACGATCTGTGTGACATGTGATCCTACAAGAGGAGGTTCACACGTGTTAGGACGAAATTCAATTCCTGAAACAGATATTCTATCAACTGCTTGTGCAATTCAAAATATGTGGTTAGCAGCCTGTGCTGAAGGGCTTGCGATGGGATGGGTTAGTTTTTATAAAAAGAATGATATTCGTGACATCCTAGAAATACCGCCACATATTGATCCAATCGCTCTAATCTCTGTTGGGTACACTGACGAATACCCAGAAAAACCATTACTAGAGTTGGCGAAATGGGAAAAAAGACAAGAATTAGAACAACTCATATTTACTAATAAGTGGGGTGAAAATTAACAGTATTAATAAGGGGAGAGGAAGGGATTTAACTAGATTCCTTCCTCTGTTTATTATTTAATCCCAATAACACGAATCCTCTTGTAATCAGCTACCCAGCGATCGTCTTTGTATAAAATTTTTCTTAAGCTATTTTCGCAATTTGCTATGACCGTATCTTTGGTAGCTTCATCTATATCTCCAAATAATCCACTTCCAAACATATTAAGCCAATTTCTTAATCCACTTTCTCCCTCTAAAGGGGTTGGTCGATCAAAATGATGTGCAAAGGTTACTCTAAATCCAACTTTCTCCATCATCGTTGTATATTCACCTATTGTCGGAAAATACCACGGGAATCTTTCTATTTCATATTTTATCCCTAACTTTTTGTATTGGGTAAAAACTCCATCTGTTATGATTTGGACATTTCCATTTCCACCGAATTCTGCCACGAATCTTCCCCCAGGTTTTAACGCATTGAAAATATTTTGTATAGCTTGTTGTGGAGTTTTAATCCAGTGAAGGGTAGCATTGGAAAAAACGGCATCAAATTCGTTTTTTAAATTCAGATTAATCGCATCTCTAACCATAAATTGCACGTTTGGATACTTTCCTTGTGCTTGTCGGACCATATTTTCCGATTTATCAACACCGACAATGTTTGCTCCAAGGTTATGGATGCTATTAGCCAAGTCTCCTGTTCCACAGCCAAGATCAAGAATGTGTTCTCCTTTTTTAGGCTCTAAAAGGTCGATTAGATCATGACCAAACCTCGATACAAATGAGTATTTTCCATCGTATAATCCCGCATCCCAACTGTCCTTTTTAAAATGAACTTGTTTCAATCCACTTCACTCCCAACATTTTTATTTCGAATCTTAATTCTTGTTAATTGAATTATATGTTAAAAGTTATATAATGGAAATTAACAAAAACGGAGTGTATTAATAACGATTTGTTATTAAGGTGAGGGGTAACATGGATATTAAATGGCTAAAAACTTTTATCGTTGCCGCTAAATATGAAAATTTTCGACAGGCATCTGAAGAGCTTTTTTTAACTCAACCAGCTGTCACCAAACATATTAGGAGGCTTGAAGAGAATCTTAATATTCATTTGTTTAATAGGACAGGGAAAATGGTTTCACTATCACCTGCAGGTCATAAATTCCTTCCATATGCTATGGAAATGGTAGATCAATATGATAAAAAGTTAGAAGATTTTGAAGCGTGGAAACAAGGATATAACCGAAAGTTAATGATTGCAACTGCACCACAAATTGCCTCATCCATTCTACCTTCCATACTTAGGAAGTTTATCGATGAGAACCTAGATATTGAAGTGATCATAAACGTTGTTAAATCTTTTGATATTGGCGAGGAAATCGGTGCGGGAAAAGCAGATCTAGGATTAACCAGGATTCAGCCTGTACAAACAATCGTAATAACTGAATTGGTTGACAAAGAACCGGTTATATTAGTTGGGCCTTTTGATAAGAGCGCATACCTAAATGAAGACCAAGTCCTACATAAATTCAGGATACT
>CAURFY010000251.1:0-4548 GCA_963524115.1 uncultured Bacillus sp. | reverse complement strand
AACTAATGCAACACCTAGGCTCTTTTCATCCTTTGATAAAGCAAAGGAACCTGCAGCCAAGGGCTGTAAAGTAATGTCTAAAATGTCTAACCCGGCTCGCTCCACGCACCGAAGGGTATTATGTAGTATGGTCTTTGAACCCGTGATGATTGTCCCTTCCATTTCGAGTCGAACACCTATCATTCCCCGAGGATCTGTAATTTCATCTAATCCATCCACAATAAATTGTTTTGGGATTACATCAATGATTTCCTTTTCAGGTGGGATTGAAACCACCTGTGCAGCCTCAATCACTCTAGCTACATCCTCATCCGAGATTTCACGGTTTTCACTTGATACAGCAACAACTCCATGACAAGGTTGTAAAGAAACATGGTTTCCTGTTACACCGACAATGACTTGTCTTATTTCCATCCCTATCATGCGCTCTGCTTGCTCAATTGCCCTTTTAATTGAACGAACGGTATCATCTATATCCACAATGGAGCCCTTTCGCAAACCTTCGGACTTCACATTGCCAACACCAATAATATTCAAGGAGTCATTAACCATTTCACCAATGATAACCTTTACACTGGATGTACCGATGTCAAGACTCACATATATTTCATTGCTGTTCATTCATTGGCACCTCCTTTTTCATTAATACTGTTATTGTACAACAACTAAAGATTGGAAAAACACATATCTTATAGAATTATTCGTCACAATTAATTTTTTCCCTTTATTAAATAACAATTTTTTTCTTATTTTTCCCGAGTTGTTGACCATTTTGTCAATAATATTCTTCGAATTACTGCAATATTTTGAAATAGTCTTACACCAAATGCAAATACAGCAGCTAAATACAAGTCTACACCAAGATGTACACCTAGAAAAGCTAAACTTGCTGCTAGAAGAATATTGAAAAAAAATCCGGACACAAAAACCTTTTCATCATAAATATTTTGCAAATGTGCCCTGATTCCACCAAACAGTGTATCAAGTGCCGCCAAAACAGCGATCGATAAATAGTTAGAGTATTCATCAGGAATCCTAATATCAGTGAGCAATCCAAGAATGACCCCGACAACTAACCCCAGTAAGGGGAGCCACATATTTTAACTTCCTCCTTTGTCAGAATCTACAGGTTCCATATTTCTGACAGGAATTGTATCTTGGTAAGCTGGTATGGAAATGTTTGCAGATGGATTTTGGACATTCACCTTTAAATTGTCAAATCGAAATAATTCCTCAGCTGATTGAGAAGCCTGCATCCGATTATAAAGCTTTTCTGCATTTTTCATGGTATCAGCTATCACCTTTATTTCAATCGGAAAGTCCTTCAGTGAGTGACCGTCTATTTTTGTATCATTATTGATATCCCGAATGACTGTTGTATTAATAATTCTTTGTCCCGCCACAGAAATGTTCAGTGCGCCATTCATATTTAATTCGTTAATCAACCTTTTTAGTGAATCTGGAGAAATAGTTGGTGCAGACTCTCCTAACAAGATTTCCTCATACACCGGTTCAATTGTTAAAATAATTCCAGGGCCAATCACCTCAGTAAGACCTGACTGGGTTTTTAATTCATCAAGCGTTTCTCTTAATACTTGTTCCTTACTGGTTTTACGCTCGCTTTCATATTTCGCTAGTTTTTCTTCATTGGAACGGATCTCTTGTAGGAGTTTAGATTGAATTTCCTTCTCCTTTAAGTAGTCCTCTCTGAGTTGCCATGTATCCCGTGTATCTCTTACAACCGGTTTCTTAACTGTTTGAAATTGAACTGCCATCATCAGACCAATAACAATGGTAACCGCAGTAAAATTAAGAAATTTCTTGTCCACGTTTTTCACCCGGCTTTCTTTATTTAATCGAGATTGTGGACGCACCAAAGTATATCTATTTGTGCGGCATAAATACTTACTTCCCGAGGATAGCATTCAATACAACGCTATCTTTCTTTTCAATTTTCACAGTGATATTATCGTTAACCAATTGGTCCTTAATGCCACCCTTTAAATTTAAAGCGGAGTTTAACACATCTGGATCCCCAATTGCTGAAATAACAAAAGGAGCTGGGTGCTGGTACCCATCTACGGTAATGACTGGTCCGTTACAAACAATATAGGAATTATAGGAAAGCCTTTGACCATTTATCGCGACGGCTGACGCACCTGATATGTATAATTCGTTCATGACCTTGAATACATGCTGCTCGTGGACAAGGTAATTATTAATATTTTCTTCTTTTGGATCGTAGTCCCCATCTGCTAGGGTGACCTCAACACCTTTTCCCATCACTTTCACTTTCCCTAGGAACATCCGATATTTTTCAGTGTCTTCTGCCAAGTTATAAAATACTTGTGCTTCTTTTGATAAATCCTTTTCTATCTCAAGAACCTTTTGCTGCTTATTGTTTAATTCTTTTTGCAGATTACGGTTAATTTCTTCTTGTTCAATGAGTTGGTTCCTGAGATTTAAATTCCTTTGCCACTGCTTGTCCGATATTTTGGCTTTTTCGCTTTCCAATTGGGTCCTTTGATATGAAAAGGCAATCATAAATCCCAAAACCAAAAATACCAAGGAAAAGACAACGTGTTTACCCTTCTCCTTCATTTTCAACTTTTTCAGCTCCTTCCTGTTGATAAGCTTTGAAGTAAGAGCCTACTTCCAGATCGATAATCCCTTTTACATCCGGATTTAATTGGCTGATTATCGAAGGGTAATGGGACATTTTCTCAGAGAAATTTCTTAATGTTGCAACGACCTGAAACCCATCGTTCATATATAAGGTTACACGGTATTTATCCGTATCCTTTGGCGAGTAATGAATCTCTGAAATAGAATTGACAATCCCGACCGGCAATTGCTCCAGTCCATCAATCATTTCTTTCAATACTTTTCCCTTTTTAAAGTCAATTAAGATGGGAGCATTCACCGGGATTGTACCCCGTTTCATTCTTGGCAATATTTGTCCATTTTCTAAAACTGCAGAAAAACTGCCATTAAGACCTATGTAGGCAATTCGTTTATGTTCAGTTACCTTAATTGTAACCGTATTAGGCAATTTGACTCTAATAGATGCTGATTTTATTTCCGGTAGTTTCTCAATTCTTGTTGCAGTTCCTTTTTTATTAACTTTCCATATGTTCGTCTTTTGTGTTAGCCCACTCATTTTTTTTATTTCTTCCGTTGAATAAAGTTCGTTTCCGGAAACATTTATATTTTTTATATGGCTCAATGGTGATTGAAAGTAGATTATACAGCCCATTAACAAAAAGAAAAAAAACAATAAAATAATCAAACGTTTATTTGCTTTTCTTCTTCTTTGCTGTTTCAACTTCGGAATTCGATCTTCAAGGGAGACAACTTTCCCTTTATCCACTTTGCTCACCTCTTAAAATCTGTTCATTTCGTCCATAAATCAAAAACAACGGCACGATAATCATGCCGTTATTTACAAAGAACATTAATATGATCCTATTCAATTATTATAGCATACCCATGCTTACAAACAGCATTATTTTTGTAAGTTTTTCCCGATTATTTCTACTTCTGTTTCCATTTCGACGCCATATAAATTCTTGATTTCATTCTTAATATATTGAATAAGCATCAGGACATCCTGAGCGGTCGCTTCACCATTATTCACGATGAAATTTCCATGCATTTCCGAAATTTTTGCTCCTCCAATACAGTACCCTTTAAGGCCTGCTGATTCAATTAGTTTACCAGCATAATTTGGAAGTGGATTTCGAAAAATACTTCCTGCACAAGGAAAATTCCAAGGTTGTGTATGACGGCGGTAATCCTTATTTTTCAGCATTTCTGCAACAATAATTTCTTTATCACCTGATTCAAGCTGAAAGACTGCTTCAACGATTATCCCTGGACGTTTCTTTTGAAGAACAGAGGTGCGATACGAAAACTCCATTTCTTGATTTGACAGCCATTCCATTGTCCCATCAGGAAACAAGATATGAGCTTTGGTTAAGATTTTTGAAATATCTCTATTATGGGCTCCGGCATTCATATATACCGCACCACCCACCGATCCTGGAATTCCACCAGCAAATTCCAGACCCGATAAACCTTTTTTACTAATCACTGTTGCTAGGCTGATGAGGGAATATCCTCCTCCAACCCTCACCTCATTACCGTTCAACTCGATGTGGTCAAGACCAGAACCGAGCTTAATGACCACACCTTCAATTCCTTGATCTGACACAAGCATATTTGAGCCTCTTCCTATGGCTCTCCATGTTACGTTAAATTTGAGTATCAATTCCATCGTCTTTTGTAAATTTTCAATTGATGTTGGTTCAATAAATATTTCTGCTGGTCCACCAATTTTTATGGTCGTATGGTTGGATAGCGGTTCATTTTCTATTACTTTTCCAAGTTGATTTGTTTTCAGTTCGGTAAGAAAATCGTTCATGGTTACCTCCCTTTCAATTGTTAGGTTAGGTCTTATTTAGTTTATGCTTAGTCTCTGTTAAACTAGAATATTGATTTCCGTTCCAGGCGCTTCGCTTTCCGCGGGGCGGGCGGTGAGCCTCCTCG
>CAURFY010000250.1:0-4576 GCA_963524115.1 uncultured Bacillus sp. | reverse complement strand
CTATAACTCAGACAACTACTATAAATCAGATTTAGTGATTGTCGTTAAAAAAGGCGGAAAGTTTGAAGATGCGACATCCATTCAAGATTTTAATGGGGCAAAAATAACTGCTCAATTGAACACGTTCCACTATTCAGTAATCGACCAAATTAAAGGTGTAAAAAAGCAGCCAGCTATGGATAACTTCCCAGCAATGCGTGTGGCGCTTGAATCAGGTGTCATTGATGGTTACGTTTCTGAACGTCCTGAAGGGATAAGCGCTTCATCTGCCAACGATAACTTTGCAATGGTCGAGCTTACTGAGGGATTTAAAACATCAGATGATGATACAGCGATCGCGGTAGGTGTGGCGAAAGGCAGCAAATTGACTGGAAAAATCAATAAAATCTTAGCTGGAATATCAGAAAAAGAACGCCAACAAATCATGGATACAGCTATTAAAAATCAACCAGCAGCTAAATAATCATGATGTGAAACCGGGTGCATATTACGTACTCGGTTTCATGAATATAGGAGGAGCAAAATGAGCTTTGATTGGGTAATAAAAATTGTCTCGGAAAATTGGCCAATGTTTCTTCGTGGAGCGGGTGTGACCCTCCTAATTGCCATCACTGGTACGATTATAGGATCAATCATCGGTTTATTAATAGGAGTTATTCGAACGATACCGATGCCTGAACGAGGGGTCAAACGCTTCTTTTTAAAATTAATAAATGCCATTCTTTCGATTTATATTGAGTTTTTCCGAGGTACACCAATGATTGTGCAAGCGATGGTCATTTATTATGGTTCCGCGTTAGCATTTGGTTTCGATATGGACCGATTATATGCAGCTGTTTTTATCGTATCAATCAATACAGGTGCCTATATGTCAGAAATTGTCCGTGGTGGGATTGTATCAATTGATAAGGGACAATTTGAAGCAGCTCAAGCAATCGGGATGAATCATGTTCAAACGATGTTTAATATTATTTTGCCGCAGGTTATTCGTAATATTTTACCAGCCACAGGAAATGAATTTGTTATCAATATAAAAGATACCTCGGTGCTGAACGTTATTTCTGTTTCGGAATTATATTTCCAAACTAAATCAATTGCCGGTAACAATTTTAGATATTTCGAATCATTTTTTGTCTCCTGTATTATTTATTTTATTATGACATTCACGGTGACCAGAATTTTGCGGTTTATTGAAAAAAAATTAGATGGTCCAGACAATTACATTATGGGTGGAAATCAAATGCAGGTTGCAACTGTTGAGGATATGCTACTAAAGGAAAATAAATTGTAGATTGGAGGGTGAGCAAAGATGGAAAAGGTCATTGATATACAACATTTGAGCAAATCCTTTGGCACTCATGAAGTCTTAAAAGATATTGATTTTTCAGTGGAAAAGGGTGAAGTTGTCTGCATCATCGGTTCTTCCGGATCTGGTAAATCAACTCTTTTACGTTGTGTAAATCTGTTAGAAAAGCCAAGCGGCGGCCAAATTATCTATAATGGGGAAAATATTCTAGATGATAAGCACGATGTCTATGAATATCGCAAAAACTTAGGAATGGTCTTTCAACAGTTTAACTTGTTTAATAATCACAATGTGTTAACGAATTGTGTTGTCGGCCAAATTAAAGTGTTGAAACGTTCGAAGGAAGAGGCCGAAAAGGTAGCAATGAAATATTTGAAAGTGGTTGGAATGGATCGGTTTGTGAACGCCAAACCAAAACATTTATCAGGTGGTCAAAAACAACGGGTCGCTATCGCAAGAGCCCTGTCGATGGAGCCGGATGTAATGTTATTTGATGAGCCAACATCAGCCCTTGATCCAGAAATGGTTGGGGATGTTCTTAAAATAATGAAGGAACTCGCCCATTCTGGTCTTACGATGTTAATCGTCACGCATGAAATGGAATTTGCCAAAGAAGTTTCTGACCGCGTCGTCTTTATGGACAAGGGAGTTATCGCAGAAGAAGGAACCCCCGAGCAAATCTTCAACAACCCAACCGAGCCACGAACGAGGGAGTTCTTGAAGCGGACTTTGGCTTAGCGGGTTCTTGGGGACGGTTCTTGGGGGGTTCTTGGGGACGGTTCTTGTGATTCAAGATCAAATTGAAGAGCCATGGTTGTTTCTGCCTCTGGCAGAGACGACCATGGCTCTTCGTCAATCAGGGGAGCGTTTGCATCACAAGAACCGTCCCCCCGCGTCCCCCCGCGTCCCCCCGCGTCCTCAACTAACTTTGGAGTGAATAAATATTTCATTTCGTTTGACGTTGACGGGGTTCGCAAGCGTATCGCCAACAGGGCATTTGCTTTCTACAAATGTTACTAATTCTTCTACACTATTCCTTGGCGCATCTGTTTCTATATGAATGTTATAGCGAATATCACTAAATCCTGGTCGTACATCAGATAAATTCAAGAAACCATCCGTATCGAGATCTCCTTCAATCTCAACCCATAAGTTTTCTATGTTGACATTAAATTTCTTTGCATAAACCCGTGCGACAATAGCTTGGCACGCCCCTAGTGCAGAAAGTGCTAACTCAACAGGGTTCATTCCCGTATTGGTCCCCCCGAGTTCTATTGGCTCGTCAATTGTTACCTCAAAATTTCTTGACCTTACTTTAACTTGAACGCCGTCTTGTAAATGAGCAGTGGCTTTGAATAATGTTTTGGGCATCTTAAAAACCTACCTTTCTCAATTTAAAAAACTATCGATCTCACCTAATATTATAAACTTCTTTTTTAAGAAATTGAAGGAATGAGGGGGACTGTTCTTGTGATTCTAGATTAAATTGAAGAGCCATGTTTGTTTCTGCCTCTTGCAGAGACAAACATGGCTTTTCGCCAATCGGGGGGGAGCGTTTGCTTCACAAGAACCGTCCCCCCGCGTCCTTTGAAATGTTTAGCGAATTAGTATATGATGGATTTGAAAAAAGGAGGGAATAAATCTTCAAAATAAACATTCAATACAGTCACTAATAAAGTATCTCCAGCGTCAATCTGTTAACAACTCTGCTTTAAAGAAAACTACCACATGTATTCCACACTCTTCGTAAAAACTCAGTGCATGTACGCCTTTCAAAACCATTCCAATTCACGCAGCTAATCTTTAATCTTTTATCCTATCTAATTTAATCACTATCATTATGCTTAATGGCAAGTAGTACTATTTTTGTGAGCGCATATTTTCAATTATCCCTCAGTAGAATTCAGGTTACAGGTTCCTCAAATATCTTTGGTTGTGTATTATCTTCTAATTAACACAATACAATTTTTATTTTCCTAAAGGAGTTAAAAACTAAATCTGGATAGTGGTGATTGTGATGACCCGTGTCGCTAGGGTGAAAAGTGTTAGCGGAATTTACCATATTATGTGGAGAGGGGCGAATAGACAGGAAATATTTCATGATGATGAGGATTGCCTTAAATTCCTTGATATTATTGAAAAATATAGAAGGAATTCCGAAATGAAAATTTATGCATGGTGTTTGATGAGTAATCATGTCCATCTGCTTTTGAGAGAGGGAAATGAAGATATATCTAATACCATGAAGCGGATTGGTGTGAGTTTTGTCGGGTATTACAACTGGAAGTATAGAACAACTGGGCATCTTTTTCAGGATCGGTTTAAGAGTGAAAATGTAGAAACGAATAGGTATTTATTTACGGTTATCAGATATGTCCACCAGAATCCAGTTAAAGCTGGCATCGTCAATCGTGTTGATGGATGGAGGTGGAGTAGTTGTCTTGAATATTATGGGGAAAATCATGATCGATGGAAGTTGCTCGAGCGTGATTTCATTCTCAAGTTGATTTCGGCTGATTTAACCATTGCTAATGAAAGGTCTAGAGATTTTAATGAACGAAATAATAGTGATGAATGTCTAGATGATAGAGTTGGTAAAAGAAGATTACCAGATGAAGAGGCGAGGATCGAGATCAGGAGGGAACTTGGTGCGATTGAGATTGCACAAGTTAAGAGTTTACCAAAGCAGCGAAGAAATGAAGTTCTCCAAAAAATAAAAGGAATTGAAGGGCTATCACAACGCCAAGCTGCAAGAATATTAGGAGTTTCACCTAATTTTATTCGAAAGAACTGGTGTTGAGGGTGTTGCGGGGACGGTTCTTGTGCTTTCGCAGGGGTGTAAGGTATAAAAGGGATCGGAGGAATATTCAATTAAAGAGTTGGTTTTATTTCCTACGTGAGACAAAAACAAACTCGACTCAATTTCTCAATAGTGTTATCAGCGAACTATCTGCTATTCTCATTCTTCATAACTTCCACATAAGTTCCTCATAAGAACAACACACGCGCTTAGTATTATTAAGTCAAGAAGAACAAACGGTGTTACTAACAACACCAACTGTTCATAATCTAACTAACAATCAGTTTAATATAAAGGGTCGGAAAACCCTTGCCTTCGAAAATCGATAATAATGGGACCTCGATTTTCAAAAGATTTAAGAATTCTAGTTTTAGGTTCACCTTTTCTGAAATGTAAAACCTCTCTATTTTTAAGCTGGCCAATGGGTCAGCTTCTTTTTTTTCATAATCAGGCAAAATCAGGGACGGTTC
>CAURFY010000249.1:0-4615 GCA_963524115.1 uncultured Bacillus sp. | reverse complement strand
GTGCTAGATTGCGTTGTTGGAAGCGGGGGGGGCATGGAAGTGAGTCATTCCTTGAGGTAGTCCAAAATTCCTGCAACCCGGGATTTGTTGAATTAGGGCAAAGGTTAGGGAAAGATACTTTATTTAAATATATTAGAAACTTCGGCTTTGGCGAAAAAACAGGAATTGACCTTCAGGGTGAAGGAACGGGAATATTATTTAGATTAAATCGCGTTGGCCCAGTTGAATTAGCCACAACAGCTTTTGGACAAGGAGTATCGGTTACACCCATTCAACAAGTTGCGGCAATATCAGCTGCAGTAAATGGTGGTACCTTGTATACCCCATTTATTGCTAAAGAATTAATTGACCCAGCCACTAAAGAAGTCGTAATGAAGAATTCTCCTGTTGCCAAGCGTAACGTCATCTCAAAAGAAACATCTGCAAAGGTTCGGTTTGCCCTTGAGAATGTTGTTGCTCAAGGGTCTGGAGGTAAGGCTTTTGTTGATGGATATCGGGTCGGGGGCAAAACAGGGACAGCGCAAAAGGCGCAAAATGGACGCTATCTTGAAAATAATTATGTTCTCTCGTTTATAGGTTTTGCTCCTGCAGATGATCCACAAATTGTTGTTTATGTTGCGGTGGATAATCCGAAGGGGGCAATCCAATTCGGGAGTCAAGTCTCCGCCCCGATTGTCGGTAATATAATGAAAGATGTCCTTCCTGTCCTGGGTGTTGAACCTCGAAAAACACAGATTGAGAAGAAAAAGAACATTCTTGATGTTCCAATGATCGAGGTACCGGATGTAGTAGGGTTAACAAAAACAGATTTAGGTGAAGTGTTTGTTAATTTAAAAATTGATGCAAGTGGAGAAGGAAATACTGTAGTAAAGCAATCACCACAGCCAGGCGTGAAAATTAAACAAGGTTCCACGATAAGATTGTATTTTTCAGATAAGCCAGAACAAGAATAGTAAAATAAGTGGGGCGGCAAACATTGATTTCGCCGTCCCCTTTTCTGTGGGAAAAGGCCCCTAAAAACCTCAAAAAAATATAATGTGGTCGTGGCTTAATTTCCTGTAATGATGTAAAATATAAACCGCAATATTGTTTAACCTCGCCCTAAATACACTTGAACAGGATTTTTTAGGATAAGCGCGGAAATTTTGTACACTGAGGTTCACCCAATGAGAGGATTGATTCATAAAATGAATTTACATACTTTACTTGCCTCCTTACATCCGGTTGGATCCGTTCCTTTCGCTGATGTTGAGATTACATCAATAGAAAATGACAATCGGAAGGTTCAACAAGGAAGCTTATTTATTTGTGTAAAATGGTACACAGTAGATGGTCATGATTTCGCTGCTGCAGCTGTAGAAAATGGTGCAGTAGCCGTATTAGCTGAAAGAAATTTGGACCTTGAAGTACCTGTAATAATCGTGAAAAATACGACTAGGGCCATGGCTGTTCTTGCTGATGCTTTTTATGATCACCCCACCCAAAAGCTCCACTTGATTGGGATTACAGGTACAAATGGTAAAACAACTACCAGCCATCTAATCGAAAAGATCTTTGCTGATTTTGGAAAAAAAACCGGGCTGATTGGAACGATGTATACAAAGATTGGCGAATCGACTTTTGAAACGAAAAATACGACGCCCGAAAGCTTAACTCTTCAAAAAACATTTAAGCAAATGGTGGATGAACAAGTGGAAGTAGCGGTGATGGAAGTGTCTTCACATGCGTTAGATATGGGAAGAGTTCATGGCTGTGACTTTAATACCACCGTTTTCACCAACCTAACTCAGGATCATCTTGATTATCATCAAACAATGGAAGAGTATAAAAGGGCAAAAGGGTTATTATTTTCGCAGCAAGGGAATGCTTTCCTTCAACAAACACCTAAATTTGCTGTATTAAATGTTGATGATGAGGCAACTAAGGTTTATATAAAATCAACAGCTGCTCATATTCTTACTTATGGCATCGACCATAACGCTGACTTACAAGCAATCAATATTTCGATGAATGCTGGTGGAACAACGTTTGATTTGATTACACCCATGGGGACGGAAAAGTTATCGATTCAGTTGATTGGGAAATTTAGTGTCTATAATGTTCTCGCAAGTATAGGTGTTGCCCTCGTTTATGGGGTTCCAATCAAACAAATTATTACCTCAATTGAAGCGGTTAAAGGTGTTTCTGGAAGATTTGAGCTTGTGGATGCTGGTCAATCATTTCCAGTCATTGTGGACTATGCTCACACACCGGATAGCCTCGAAAATGTATTAAAAACAGTCCAACAGTTTGCGAAAAAAAGAATTTTTGTCTTGGTGGGATGTGGTGGCGACCGTGATCGGACGAAGCGTCCATTAATGGCCAAAATTGCTTGTACATATGCAACAGATCCCATTTTCACCTCAGATAATCCAAGGAGTGAGGATCCTAAAGAAATATTGAAGGAAATGGAAGCAGGGGTTAACGGAGAAAACTATCAGGTAATTGTTGATCGTAAAACTGCCATATTTAGTGCAGTCAACGCAGCGGAGTCAGGCGACGTTATATTAATTGCAGGGAAAGGCCATGAAACATATCAACAAATTGGTCAGGAGATCCTTGAGTTTGATGATAGAGTTGTTGCTAAAGAGGCAATAAAGGGGCGACAAGGATGTATTTAGGCTATAGTTTAGTTGCGCAAAGTATCCCTAATTCTTTAGGGATAAAAGATTTTGAACTACTATTTTATACAATCGCAACGAATGGAATGGTAAAACAACCACGTGGTCTATTTATTCCGCTTGGGGATAATAGCGATGAGCTATTGATGGCTATCAATAACGGTGCTGTAGCTGCGGTTTGGGAAGCAGATCGAGTGATTCCTGCCTTTACGCCCAATCACTTTCCCATTTTTCTTACAAAGAACATAAAGGAAGACGTTAAAAACATGTTGGAATTATATCTAGAAAATATTAAACAAAATAAAGAAATGAACCAATTGACTCATTTTTCAGATTTGGAGCTTCTTAATGAAAAACTGAAAACATATGATAAGTCTGATATTATGCATCAGATCGTTCCGCTTGTACAAAAGCTAGAAAGTTTAAGGAGGGGATAAAAATGATGGAGCAAGTTATTTTTTTCACTATTATAATGGGTTTTTTAATCACAGTTTTACTGTCTCCTATTTTTATTCCCTTCTTAAGAAGGTTGAAATTTGGACAGAGCATACGTGAAGAAGGGCCAAAATCACATCAGAAAAAAACAGGTACTCCCACTATGGGTGGTGTGATGATTTTACTTTCGATTATTTTAACGACGCTAGTCATGACAGGAAAATTTGCCGAACCGACGGTGAAGACCTATCTTTTATTGTTTGTTACATTTGGTTTTGGGTTATTAGGCTTTTTGGACGATTTCATCAAAGTTGTGCTGAAACGTAACCTTGGTTTGACATCGAAGCAAAAGTTATTTGGACAAATTATTGTTGCTGTCATTTTTTATATTGTTTTTAAACAAAATGAGTTTTCCACTGAAATAAGCATTCCGTTCCTTAAACACTCAATTGATTTGGGCTGGATGTTTGTTTTTATTGTAATATTTTGGTTGGTTGGATTTTCGAATGCTGTCAATTTAACTGATGGTTTGGATGGGTTAGTTTCTGGAACGGCAGCGATTGCGTTTGGTGCCTTTGCCATTTTAGCATGGAATCAATCACAGTTTGAAATTGCCATTTTTTCTGTGGCTGTAGTCGGAGCTGTATTAGGGTTCTTGGTTTTCAACGCCCATCCAGCAAAAGTATTTATGGGAGATACGGGCTCTTTAGCGTTAGGTGGAGCAATCGCCACCATTGCCATTTTGACTAAGCTTGAAATCATTCTGGTTATTATCGGTGGAGTATTTGTAATAGAGACCTTATCGGTCATTTTACAAGTCGCATCGTTTAAAACAACAGGGAAACGTATTTTTCGGATGAGTCCGCTTCATCACCACTATGAGTTAGTGGGTTGGTCGGAGTGGCGTGTGGTCGTAACCTTTTGGACAGTCGGTTTACTGTTTGCAATACTAGGAATCTATGTCGAGGTGTGGTTATAAATGAAAAAAATAGAACAATATCGTCATAAAAAAGTCTTAGTTTTAGGATTAGCAAAAAGTGGGGTTAGTGCAGCCTCATTACTACATAAGCTTGGTGCATTTGTTACTGTAAATGATAAGAAAACTTTATCGGAAAACCCTGAAGGTCAAGGGTTGTTAGAGCAAGGAATAAAAGTGGTTTGTGGTGATCATCCAATTGAACTATTAGATGAGGGGTTTGAATTGATTGTCAAGAACCCAGGAATTCCTTATCGAAATCCATTAATTATCGGGGCTTTGGAACGAGAAATCCCTGTCATTACTGAAGTGGAGCTTGCCTATCAAATTTCTGAGGCTCCTTTTATTGGGATTACTGGTACCAATGGGAAAACGACTACAACCACTCTTATTTATGAGATGCTTCAAGCTTCCGATAAACAGCCGTTGATTGCTGGTAATATTGGAACGGTTGCTTCAGGTGTAGCAGAAGTAGCAACCGCAGAGAATACCATTGTTATCGAATTATCATCATTTCAATTAATGGGAATTGATACCTTTAGAC
>CAURFY010000248.1:0-4669 GCA_963524115.1 uncultured Bacillus sp. | reverse complement strand
TCTAAAGAACAATTGCGAAGTATTTCGCGGATTCATGAGAATTTTACAAGATCCTTGACATCCTATCTTTCAGCACAATTAAGGACATATGTCCAAATTGAAATCGAACTGGTTGATCAAGTAATCTACCAGGAATTTATCACCTCTCTTCCTTCAAAGACTATTTTGAATATTTTTGAAGTACAGCCCATGGATGCAAAAATGGCCTTGGATATTAATCCTCAAGTTGCCTATGCCATCTTAGAAAGGATGCTTGGAGGGCAAGGCGGGTCTGCAAATGGTAACGGAACTTTAACAGAAATTGAAACAATGTTGATTCAAAAGGTTTTTTCCGAAGCATTTAATCTATATCCTCATGTATGGGAAAGTATTGAAAATCTATCGGTGAAATGGGAAGCACTAGAATCTAATCCGCAATTTATTCAAATTGCAGCAACAAATGACACCGTGATTTTGATTGCTCTTCGGATTACGATAGGGGAGTTCACAGGAAGAATAACACTTTGTCTACCGCATTTAATTGTTGAACCAGTGTTACCCAAATTAACTTCTCATCAATGGTATTCAACGATTGCGAAAACAAACACACCTCAAAAAGATAAAATTATCCAGAACTTGGATAATGTTCCTGTTCCCATGATTGCTGATCTGGGTCGAGCAACTTTACAGGTTGCCGATTTGGCTAACTTGCAGGTTGGAGATGTAATTGGAATTGAAACAGGAAAAATTCAAGTAAAAGTAGGCAGTTTTACCAGATTTTTAGGAAATCCAGGGATACAAAAGGGGCATTATGCAGTTCAGATTGATGAAGTAATTCAAGCGGAAGGAGATGATCTATAGGATGAGCGAGGGTTCACTATCACAAGAAGAGATTAATGCACTCTTCAATCAAGGAGAAACAAACCATGCATTAACGATCAATGACTTTTTGAGCCCTATGGAGCAGGATGCACTAGGGGAGATAGGAAATATTTCTTTAGGAAGTTCTACCACAGCTCTTTCCACTTTGTTGAACCAACGGGTAGAAATAACGGCACCTGTGTTGGCTGTTATCGAAGAGGAAAAAATAGAAGAAGTGATTAGCGAAAAACATGTTGCTGTGCATGTGGATTATACAACGGGTATCCACGGTAAAAACTTGTTGATGATTAAGGAAAATGATGCAAAAATAATCGCCAATTTGATGATGGGTGGTGATGGTACTAATTTGGAGCCTGAACTTTCAGAGATTCATCTCAGTGCTGTCCAAGAGGCAATGAACCAGATGATGGGTTCGTCTGCAACATCCATGTCGACAATGTTCCATAAGAAAGTGGATATATCTCCTCCTGAAATTGATGTACTTGGGTTTCCTCCGAAAAAATTGGAAGAACTTGGTGATGATATTATTATCGAGATTGCATTTCGGTTGAAAATAGGAGATCTGATTGATTCAAAAATGATTCAGTTCATACCACTTTCCTTTGGTAAGGAAATGATCGAAATGATATTCCACCAAGAGAATTCAACTCAAGCAAATAAAGTTTCGGATGAACCAATCGTAGCTCCACCTTTAGTCTCGGTAAACCAAGGACCAATTGGCAAAACATCAGCAAGCCAACCGATAATTGATTCGTCGTCGAATCGTCGCCAGGATCAACAAATGTCTGCAAATCCAACTGAAAATGCCAATGTCCAAAAAGTAGAATATTCTACTTTTTCAGAAGCATCTGCACCACTAAGTACAGGTACAAACAATATTGATATGTTGTATGATATTCCACTTGAAATTACCGTGGAGTTGGGGCGTACTAAATTACCAATTCGAAAAATCCTAGAATTGGCACCTGGTGCAGTTATTCAACTTGATAAATTGGCAGGAGAACCAGTTGATATTTTAGCAAATCATAAATTGATTGCTAAAGGAGAAGTGGTCGTAATCGAAGAAAACTTTGGTGTACGAATCACAGATATTATTAGTCCTATTGATCGTCTAACCAAAATGACCATGTAACAATCAACAATGAATATTGGAGGAAAAGGCAATGGCACGTGTTTTAATCGTTGATGATGCTGCTTTTATGCGAATGATGTTAAAAGATATTTTGCAAAAAAATGGAATAGAAGTTGTCGGGGAAGCCGTAAATGGTACAGATGCTTTAGAAAAATACAAAGAGCTTCAACCAGATGTCGTGACTATGGATATCACCATGCCGGAAAAAGATGGGATTACGGCTGTAAAGGAAATTAGAGGACTATTTCCTCAGGCTAAAATTATCATGTGTTCGGCAATGGGACAGCAACCGATGGTCTTAGAAGCAATCCAAGCCGGCGCAAAAGATTTCGTAGTTAAGCCTTTTCAGGCTGAACGTGTGATGGAATCGATAAAAAAAGTACTAGGAAACTAAACATCGAAATCATAATCCAATTTTAAAAATAGATAAATGAAAAGCGAGTAGTGGATGGAACAAGCAAGATGTTCTATCTCACTCGCATTTTTTATATAAGTGGTTGACAGCAATCTATAATAGTAATCAAATAATAGGGTACTTAGAATGTCAAAATTGTGATATTTTATCAAAAGGTAGTATTGATTGATAAAAAACTATCAAAAAATTTTGATAGTAAAATAGTAAAATATGCTAATATTAGTATGTATTTAGGTCGGAAAGGTATAGTCAGATCCAATTTCATGGGGGACTAAACTGCATGTAATGTCAGCGAGGGGAGTTTGAAATGGATTCCAATGAATATTTAGAGATGTTTATCGAAGAATCAAAAGAACATTTGCAGTCGATAAACAATGAGTTGCTAAAACTTGAAACGGAGCCAGAGAACACAGCGATCGTAAATGAAATTTTTCGTTCAGCCCACACATTTAAAGGGATGGCAGGAGCCATGGGCTTTGAAGACTTAGCTTCCTTGACACACGAAATGGAAAATGTGTTGGATTTGGTTCGAAATTCGAAATTAAACATTAACTCTCAAATGATGGATGTTATTTTCAAGTGTGTTGATTTGATCCAAAAAATGGTGGACAGTATTGAGCAGGGTGGGGATGGTAAAGAAAATGTCTCTGACGTGGTGAATCAACTTTCCATGCTTAGAAACCCTTCACCAGCACAGCAGGAAATTTCATCAAAATCCTCCTGTGAACAGGGTAATTCACCAGAATTAGTGCTTGATGAGTATCAGCTTGATATCATCAACGAAGCAAAAAATAGCGGCAATCGTGTTTATCAAATCAAGGTGACAATAAATGAAAATTGTGTAATGAAATCTGTAAGGGCATACATGATTTTTCAGTCCGCCGAAGAACTTGGTGAAATCATTCAGTCGATCCCACCAGTCGATCAAATAGAAGTAGAAAATTTTGGTGACTCGTTTAGCATTTTACTGCTGTCAGTGCATGATGCCCAAGAAATTCAATCACAATTACTGAAGATTTCTGAGATAAAAGAAATCATCATGGCTGAAATCACTGAACCCGAAATGCATCTGATCGAAAAATCGGAAATGAACAGCACCACTGAAAAAAAAGAAAAAGAGATAAAGCATGATCAAGATGAAACGGACACAAATAATAAGAAAAAGCACCGTTCAAAATCGATTCGTGTTGATATTGAGAAATTGGATCATTTAATGAACCTGTTTAGTGAATTAATTATTGACCGTGGAAGACTGGAGCAGATATCCCACAAATCACAGCTGTCAGAATTAACAGAAACAGTTGAACATATGACCCGAATTTCGACGGACTTGCAAGGTCTTATTTTAAACATGCGAATGGTTCCGGTAGATCAGGTATTTAATCGGTTCCCAAGGATGGTCCGGGATTTGGCCAAGGAATTAAATAAAAAGGTTCAATTAGTGATTCAAGGTGCAGAGACTGAATTAGATCGAACCGTCATTGATGAAATTGGTGATCCCTTGATCCATTTGTTAAGAAACGCTCTAGACCATGGTCTTGAGTCTACTGAGGAAAGAATCGCAAATGGGAAACCTGAAGAAGGGACCGTTTTATTACAAGCCTACCATAGCGGAAACCATGTCTTTATCGAAGTCACTGAAGATGGAAAAGGAATTGACCGCGAAAGGGTTTTAAACACGTCAATCGAACGTGGGGTTGTTTCGCTGGAGGAAGCTAATTCACTGACAGACCAAAAAGTTTATGGTTTGTTATTCTCTTCCGGATTTAGCACTGCGGAAAAGGTAACCGATATCTCCGGTAGGGGTGTTGGTCTGGATGTAGTAAAGTCCAAAATAGAATCACTTGGGGGCTTTATCAATATTGAGTCTGCACCAGGAAAAGGGTCTACTTTTCGAATTCAGCTGCCATTAACGTTATCGATCATTTATTCGATGTTAGTGAAAGTGGAAGATGAAACATATGCCATTCCGTTCAATTCGATTGTGGAAATAACGTTGGTCACTAAAAATGAAGTGTCCACTTTACATGGCCAAAAGGTATTACAATTCAGAGGGCAAGTTGTACCGCTCATTTCGATTAAAAATGTTTTTCATGTGCCAACTTCCGAAAACGAAGTAGTGTCAACTGAAGAAGAAGAATCATTTTTTGTCGTCATCGTTAGAAAAGGAGATAAAACTGTAGGTTTAGTGGTTGATTCGGTCATTGGACAGCAGGAGATTGTATTAAAATCTTTAGGAAGCTTTTTACCAAACCTTTATG
>CAURFY010000247.1:0-4676 GCA_963524115.1 uncultured Bacillus sp. | reverse complement strand
TCAACTTTTCACCATACTCCCTTGCGTTTGCATTCGCGTGACTCTCTGACGCTTCGGCACCCCACCCCCCAATGAGAGGGACAAATTGCATATTCTTCCGTGAGAAGTAATTCAACTCAGTGCAAACATTTGTAATACTTCTACCAGCCATAACGCCAACGATGTCTTGGTCTCTAAAAATAGACTCTACTAGTTCAGCACCAGATCGTCCAAGATGTTGATCAAGAAGTTGCTTATCTGCTCCTGGAACATGAACGACGATTGCATTTTTAATCCCAAATGTTTCAATGAGTTCACGTTCTATCTGATGTTCTTGGGAAAAAGGGTCTTTGATAGAAATGTGAACAATTCCTTTTGATCGTGCTGCACTTAACATTCGGCTGATTTGTGGCCGAGAAATTCCTAAGTGTTGAGCTATCTCGAGTTGATTTAAACCATCGATATAATATAAAGTACTTACTTTGACTAACATACGTATTCTTTCTTCTATTATTTCTTGCATTCTTCAACCCTCCGTTGCACAAATGTTCAATATTGAAATTTTGTTCAGTTAATTATAGAATGATATTACAATATTTACAATTATTTCTTTTTGAATTATGTAATAGGAGAAGGTAAGAGACTAGGTAAGCAAACTAAAAGATTAGATTTTTTCCATTCGCTGTCCCAAAAACAATGTAGAGCATTATTTTTATTTTAAGGAGGAAGAAAAAATATGATAAATCTAAAGTCACCATCTGATGGGAAATTCGGAAAATACGGAGGGAATTTTGTTCCGGAGACATTGATGCATGCATTAAAGGAACTAGAGAATTCTTTTCTCAAGTACAGAAAAGATCCCGACTTTATTGATGAAGTGAAACAACTCCTTCAGGAATACTCAGGAAGACCGACACCCTTGTATTACGCAGGGAGATTGACTGAATACTTGGGTGGAGCAAAAATTTATCTCAAACGAGAAGATTTAAATCATACTGGTGCCCATAAGATTAACAATGCCATCGCTCAGGCTTTGTTGGCTAAACGGATGGGGAAAAAGAAGATTATTGCCGAAACAGGGGCTGGTCAACATGGGGTTGCTACAGCCACGGTTGCTGCTCTCTTAGGATTAGAGTGCAAAATCTTTATGGGGGAAGAAGATATTAAGAGGCAGCAACTTAATGTGTATCGGATGCAGCTACTAGGTGCTGAGGTAGTACCTGTATCTTCTGGTTCTAGAACTTTAAAGGACGCTGGAAATGAGACGCTTCGTTATTGGGTAGCACATGTAGAAGATACCTACTTTTTATTTGGAACTGCTGCAGGCCCTCACCCTTATCCTGTGATGGTAAGGGATTTTCAGCGAGTAATTGGTGATGAGACAAAAGAACAAATTCTTAGTAAAGAAGGGCGTTTACCGAATACGATTATTGCTTGTGTCGGTGGAGGTAGTAATGCTATTGGTATATTTTATCCTTTCTCATTGGGGTCGAGGCAGGAGGACAAGGAATTGAAACAGAAAAACATGCAGCTTCTTTAACAAAGGGAACCCCGGGAGTGTTTCAAGGATCAATGAGTTACTTAATACAAGACCAGTTCGGTCAAGTAAAAGAAGCCTACTCTATTTCTGCAGGACTTGATTATCCTGGGGTTGGACCAGAACATTCTTATTTAAAAGATATGGGGCGTGTTAATTATTGTTCTGTCACGGATAAAGAAGCGTTACACGCCGTTCAGGTATTGAGTCGAGTAGAAGGGATTATCCCTGCATTAGAGAGTTCCCATGCTGTAGCTGAATGTATCAAAATCGCTCCTACACTTTCCAAAGATCATCTATTGATTGTGAATATTTCGGGAAGAGGAGATAAGGATATGGAATCGATTATGAAGTATATAGGCGGTGCTGAAAATGAATCTAATTGATCAAACCTTTAATGACTTGAGAGAAAAAAAGCAAACTGCCTTTATTCCATTTATTACAGTTGGTGATCCGAATCTTCAAACGACCATCGAGATATTACGAGAGTTGCAAAACGCGGGCGCTAGTATTATTGAGTTAGGAGTACCTTATTCTGACCCTCTAGCTGATGGTCCCGTAATTCAAAGAGCCTCACAGAGAGCTCTTGAAAACGGAGTAACCATATTAGATGTGTTTAATGTAGCGAAGGAAGCGAGAAAAGCAGGTATTCATGTTCCATTCGTCTTATTCACATATTACAACCCACTTTTTCAAATTGGGTTTGATACAGCTTTTTCTTTAATGAAGACGAGTGGTATTAATGGGGTTATTATTCCTGATTTGCCTATAGAAGAGAGTACAACTATATGCTCTTTCTGCTTGACGTTTGACATTCACTATATCCCTTTAGTTGCCCTAACGTCAAAGGACCGTATTCAGCAGATTGTAAGAAAAGCAAAGGGATTTATTTATTGTGTATCATCTCTTGGTGTGACAGGGACCCGTACAGAATTGCATGAGGGAATTGGGAATTTAATTTCCTCGATAAAAAATTCAACGGATTTACCTATTGCTGTTGGTTTTGGGATATCCCATCGAGATCAGTATCAAAAAATTTCTGAACTATGTGATGGGGTAGTTGTAGGGAGCGCCATAGTTGAGATTATTGAAGAAAATCTTCTGTTACTAGATAAGATGGATACTAGTTCGTTGGGACTTAAGAAAATACACGATTTTGTTACTGAATTTTTAGAGTGAAAACCGGAGTGTGATAACTCAATTCATCCAGCAGCAATTTAAATTATTATAAAAATATCAATAAATAGTTCAGATAAAGATGCAACTGAAAAGGTAGATATTTTAGAAAAAACTCAAAGATAAGTAGCAACTAGATTGTTTGTGGAATATTATTGATCTTCCGCAATCGGGCGCATTTCTGCAGCAAGTAATACGCTCTTCTTAATGAACTGGGCCATTTTTAATGGAGGAAGAATCTCAAGAAAATTGAATAATAATGGGGTATTAAAGTACGAGGTGCATTCCTTTAAAGGGATGCTTTTTTTCTTTATTAGACAACCGAGGAAGATACCTGAAAGGGGATATTTGTTAAAAAAGGGTAAAGGGGTTAATTTACCTTCAGAATATACTACTTTTTTATTTCTACTTCCCTTATTTGGATATCTTTATTTTGAAACGGCTTATAGTCAAACAGAAAAAACAATAGCAGTATCATTGCTAGCATAATAGCAGTAATAATAATTTCTTTATTATAATGTTTAGCACCTTTATCCTGTAATTGCTTTCTATAATTAATTTGAATTCTTTTCTTTTTAAAATCTTGTTTCATACTACTCTCCCCTTTGAATATTCCTCGATATTACTTAAAATCTCTTTTAAAGAATAAAAATCCTTTAAGGACCTAATGGCGCTTTCCTTTAACAAGGATGAGCGTCTCTTTTCATTTTAGGGCCATTTAACGGAATAAGACTTCTGAACAAAAGCTGGATATTTGTGTAAAAATACGGTGTGAATGTGAGATTGTGAAGAAAAATACTTAAACGGTGCAGGTTAGTTGAAGTGAAAGCAGTAATCAATAGGACCGTTTTGTTAGTTTTTATTTTAAAAAAATAATAAAAGCTACAGGTATAAATGATAAGTTTAGGGCAATTTAAGGATATCACTATTACAGGATTGAGAGGATGTTAATATGTGGAGAGAAAGTTGTTAAACTTCCTATTAGCAATATGTATTGCTTCTTTTCCATTTTTATTCAAGGGACCAAAAATGAGAGAAAATCTTTTGATTTTTTTCTCAAAGGGTGTTATCGCTACTCTAATTGATGCTTATGTTGTTGGAAAACAAAAACTTGAATATCCAGTTCGTCCTTTTCCGAAAATTTTTAAAACGAATATTATTTATGACATGTTATTTTTTCCAATTTTAAGTGTTATATGGGTGAAAATCTCGTATAATGATAATTTTGGTAACATTTTATTAAAGAGTTTGATTTTTAGTGTTCCAATGAGTGTTGGGCAATGGTTTATGGAAAAGAACACCGGTTTATTTAAATGGAAAAAATGGTCACCTCTCCATACATTTGCCAGTGTTAATTTCACTTTGTTTACGATTAGAGGGTTCGTTGGCTTATTGAAAATATTAGATAAGTTAAAAGATAAGCAAGATATAACCGAATCTTAAAGGTTGATACTATGAAGAAAACGTATAAGGTAGAAGCAATTCTCTGGAGTGTTGCTTTTCCAGGCTTTGGTCAACTGTTAAATGGTCACCTTATTAAAGGAATATTGTTTATCATTTTAGAATTCACTATTAATGTGAACAGTTTGTTTAACCAAGCTATCATGTTTAGTTTTCTTGGGAAAATAAAAGAAGCTGCAGCAGTGGTGGATCACCAATGGCTTATGTTTTATCCTTGTGTTTATATGTTTGCTATGTATGATGCCTATAAATTTGCGGAAGGGGAAAATCCTAGCTTATCGTTTGTTCCATTTGCTTTCGGAGCCTATTTTGTCACAATAGGTCTAATGTACTCACCTAATATGATTTTTGGCATATTCTTTGGTCCTATTTGGCTTCCAATGTTGTCTTTGATTCCTGGATTAGGAGTTGGATTTATTATTCGTCATATTTTAATAAAAATTTCTTCTAAAGCTAATTTTAGTGGCAGACCCTCCTAGTATCAAAAGGACAAAGGGCAGGTCTTTTTGGAATTGCTTATGGT
>CAURFY010000246.1:0-4706 GCA_963524115.1 uncultured Bacillus sp. | reverse complement strand
ACTTCAAAAAATAAACAAAATGTCCGAAGTATTAGTAGAGCGCCTGACAACTCAAACAATGAAAGCCGACATAATAAAGCAAGATGAAAACTTTGGTGAAATATTATACCTATTAGCAGAAGGTGACATAAAAGTGACCGCGGTCCTAGAGCGATTTTTGCATGAGCATTCTAAGGTTGATTTTGTTGGCTATGCGAGAAAAAAAGGCCATGATCAATTTGTGATTGATGAATGCATTCTGCCCTCTGCTAGTACGCTTAAAGGAACCGTATTTTCGATGGGGGAAGGAACATTAGGACAAGCTGCAGCAACTCGAATTGTTAGATTTTGGGATCATTTGGATTTGGATCCAAGAAATTTATTTTTCCATCAAAGAGGGATTTACCCCAAATCGCTGTTTTGCTTTCCAATTATCCTTGAAAAAGAAGTAATCGGAATATTTTTCGGAGGAAGCAGTCAATACGTCCGTTTAGGAAATGATATTAGCAGGGTGGGGAAATTAACCTCATCACTCATTAAGGTAATTGAAGGTAATAGGTTTTGGCAGAAACAGTCCAAAAACAATTTAATGAAAATGACGGCTTTAAATGAAATATTCCAAGTCATGACAGATGTCCATGATGTAAAAAGAATTCTTCTCATTATGCTGGATTTGAGTATCAATCTTATTCGCGGCCCATTTGTTGCCGTGATCGTTGAGCAACCCTCCCGGAATTCCTATGAAATGGTTTCCAGAGGATTGAACGCTGATCAAATCGAGAATTATTCAAGTGATATCTCTAATCGATACTTTCCCAATAAACAAAACAAACAAATTCATCGTCATCAACCTGTTGAGCACATTACTGGTTGGGGTTCTAAAGTACTAGAAATTCCGATTAACTTCCGTAATGACTGTTTTGGATTTCTTAGTATTGGATTAAGGGACCAAATGTTAAAAGAGGATGAACTTTCATTTTTAAGAAGCCTCACGATAGCAGGAGGGGTGTCTATGCACCTGCTTGAAGCTTCAAATAAGGTCGAAATGGGGCAAACGGTTATCGATTTATTAATCGAGCATCAAGAATATATTGATCCTGCTCATTTTAAACAAGCCACAAAAGCACGTGAAATCATAAAGGGATTTAGTGAATTTTCTTCATACGGAAAAATAAATACAAACGCAGTGAAATACTCTTGTTATTTTATCAATTATGATGAGCAATTTCTTTTGGATAAAATTAAGAACGTGATGATCATTGATATAGTTAAAGAGTATAAATTAGTTGCGGAGTGCAGGATGGAGTTTTCTCAGGCATCCATGAATGTTCAGGTTCTTACATTAGTATGGAACTATATCAATGAGGATGAAAATATTGATTCTCTTTCAAAAATTACGGGAATGAATATTCCCTTACTAAATGAGTTTCTAGCTTATTTGTCACGTACCACGATTATTGAGAGTGAAATTTCAATAATGAATAAGCAGATTCAAAATGAGCCAAAAATAAGTAAGCATCTTAAGCTATCAAAACGTGAAATGGAAGTAATGGAACTAGTATTAAAAGGTAATAATAATCGTGAAATAGCAGAAATCTTGTATATTAGTGAGCATACTGTAAAGAACCATATGACGAATATTTTCCAAAAGTTAGCTGTAAATGACCGATCGCACGCTATTGCAAAAATCTATCAAATGGGACTTGAACCCGAGGATGTTTCTTGACCGAAACATTTTTGGGTCTTTTTTTTTTGAAAAGGTCATGGGTCTTCATTAATAGTCTGATAGTTCTATTTTTTTAAAAAAGTAGGAATATACTCCTAGTTTGAAGTTTATGCCAAAAATGAGAATGGAAGGGGATATGTAATTTAATTCTTTTCCACGATAATGATAACAAGAAAACAATATAATAACAGTGAAAATGGAGGTAGAAAAATGATCAACCCTTATACTAGAAATTCTAATGATAAATTGCTCGAGCGGATTAGAGAGAAGCGAAGCGAGTTAATCAACCTTGCAGCTACCCATGGATTAACTAGCAATAATGTTGTGAATTGCAGTCAGGAGTTAGATTCATTAATCTATCAAGTTTTACTAGTGAATAAAAATAGTAGAAGGATTAATCGGTTTGAATTAAGCAAAATGGATGGGATTCATGGATGAACGTTCTTGAAAAAGCAACATGACTTGCGGGTTTGCAAGGGAGAACCCTTATAACATTTGTTTTCGAGGGGGAGGAAGATGGATAAAAAGATTTTAATAGTCGGAGAAGAGATCCGGGTTAGTAATCTATTGAAAATGTACCTAGAAAAGGAATCCTATCAAATCGTTATGGATGATAATGGATTGGATGGTTTGGAGAAGGCAGTAAAACAACATTTTGACTTGATTATATTAGCTATCTTAGCTCCGATGAAGGTGGGATTCGAAGTCCTAGAAGAGTTAAGGCGAATTAAGTCTACCCCTATTATTATGATTTCGTCTAAATGTGGGGATAAAAATAAAAAACGGAGTATTGAATTGGGGGCTAATGACTATATATTAATGCCGTTTAGCCCTCGAGAAATCGTAGTAAAAATCAAAGATCATTTACAAAAAGGTGCCTGACTCCCAATGTGTTGGTGTGGTAACGCCCTATTAGTTTGATTTATCCTGGTGATGCCCCTCTCTAAAGCGGAGAGGTTTTTTTTGGATTATTTCCCAATAGTTGTTTTTACTATAAATAAGTTTAATTTACTATTTAATTCAAATTAATATGAAAGATGTTGGGGGTTTTATAAAAAATAATCAAATATTTAGAAAATAGTACAAAAGAACTAGAAAACTTTTATCGGTACGAACGATTGTGGGGAAACTGAACAAAATTTTATGAATATATTGTAAAAATGTAGATCATGTCCTAGAAGTATAGTTCTTTTGTCCTAGAAAAATACCTTGATATTGAGATTTTAGTAGTAAAAAGGACCCGAATAATATTCGGCAATCTTAATTGTGAATTTGACTGATTTTTCGAAAAGTGATAGTTAATAAAAAGGAATAATTAGAAAATATTTCTAGTAACATTTTCAAAAATATTAAATATGGGTGAATTATGGGAAATAAATTCTGGCTTTCCATGAAATGACCTACTGTGGGAGAGAAGAATCAGGATGTTAGAGTCAAAGAAAAGAGCGGCGATATTTTTACTACTTGCATTCCTATTAGCATTATTTGCAGGGTATTTAGTTCTAGAAAAGGTTAAGAGCCTAAATGCTGAGTTGGGAGGAATGACAAAAATATATGTTGCAAAAGGGGATGTTCCAGTACGGACATTGATTCAGGAAAACCAAATTACGACAATGGAGATTCCAAATAAATTCGTAAATGAGGCCAATATTACAAAAAAGGATGAAATTCTAAATATGGTCCCAGTTGTACCACTATCGAAAGGTGAGATCATTACAAAAAATATGCTTAAGCCTTTTTCTAATTTGCGTAAGGAGAATAATCGTCTGGTGTCGATGTCCCCATCGGAGAAGGTCCAATTTGACCAAGTAATAGAAGCTTTAGATCGAGTCGATATTATCGTGTCTACTGAAGAGAATGGACTACCAAAAACGGAGCTCTTTATGAGAGATGTGCCTGTAGCATTTGCAAAAGGGAAAGAGGATGATTTTGCCGGTGTTGCTCTTGAAGTTAGCATAGAGGATGCTACCAAATTGATTCATGTGGAAAATTATGCGGATAAGGTTAGAGTATTGAAAGCAAATGTTGGAAAAGACGATACAGAGTTACAAAATAATGATTAAGAGGGAAAAGCATGGAGTCAAATCTAAAGATTTTATTAGTAAGTGATGATGAAGTTATACATAATCAAATTTTAAACGCGATTTCAGGTAGCTATAGTGTCCAACTGATTCGCTCAGAAGATGTGGTCAGAGAGGTTAACAGGGACTTACAAGATATAGTGATCTTCGTTCAGACTGAAAATGATATTGCAGTAGAAAGCATACAATATATTAAGTCAATAAATAACTCTACTCTAGTAATTTTTATTGCAAAAGGATCTGATTTTACGCAATTGCGCAATATCACGAAAGTTGGAGCATCTGAATTCTTTGTTTATCCCGAAGAACATGGTCTATTCGTGAGCCGTATTCCGACCATTTTTCAAAACTATGAAGTTAAAAAGGTGAAAAAAGATGATTCAGTTTCTTCTTTTACAAGAGGAAGAGGACAAATATTCTCGCTTTTTAGTGGTAGTGGAGGAAGTGGAAAATCAAATCTAGCATCAACTCTTGCCCAAACGATAAAAATAGAATCAACAGCAGAAGTGATTTTAATAGATTTGAATCTCCAATTTGGTGGTATTGAAACATTATTATCTATACAATCAAACCGATCAATTGCTGATCTTACACCTGTAATCAATGAATTAAATGAGAGTCACATCCGAAACGTCTCTCAGAAATTAGGGGCATCCAAACTAGAGGTGCTGATTAGTCCTTGTGATGCTGAAACGGCAGAAACGATTACCGAGGAATTCATTGCCAAATTGCTAAGAACGTGCAGACGTAGTTTTGATTTTGTCATTGTCGATTTACCGTCCTATATAAACAGTCAGGTGGTGACAACTTTAGAAGAATCAGATCAGATCTTCTATGTCCTAACTCCCGATACACCAGCTCTTAAAGTGTTAAAACAATTTGAAGAGTTAGCGCTTAGATTAGGAATTGAGCTTCCGTCT
>CAURFY010000245.1:0-4712 GCA_963524115.1 uncultured Bacillus sp. | reverse complement strand
CAACATGATTTTTTTATGCTCAACTGCTAAATTGACTCCAATCCCATTCCCGTGACTGGGGGTTTGGATGAGACTTTCCAAGATCTCTTTGCTTCCGTTCAGCCTTTTTTGTAAAGCAAGTATCGCTTTTTTGATTGGAAGATGGTCGAGAAACATAAGACCAATATCTCCCTCAAAAAAAACATTCTCAGGAGAGGATAAATTTTCAATCAGCAACTGATAAAAGCATTCCACTCCTTTTTCGTTGATCGAATAAACTTTGCGTGGGGGACGATTTCCTTCTTGCTCATGCTGTACATCAATATAGCCCTGCTTGCTAAGTTTATCCAGTGTAGCATAGGCTGTTGGTTTTTTCATATTCGTCATCGTACTTAAATTTCTCTCGATAAATTCATTGATTTGATAGCCGTGTTGATCCTGTGCCATGAGCAAACCAAGTAAAATAAGTGACCGATTGTCCATATAAACAGTTCCTTTCTGGTGTTTAAGTTTAATTTATCATATTTATAGTCATTTTGTGAATAGTCTTGCTTGACTATTTAAAATATAGATTTTATAATCAACTGGAAATAGTCACAATTGACTATAGGGAAATTTAAAAAATGGAGGTTATATAATGTACTTGGCGTTAAGGGAATTAGGTCATGCAAAGCTTCGGTTTACGATGATCGGAGTCATCATCATGCTGATTGCGTGGCTTGTATTTATTTTATCCGGATTGGCTAACGGTTTATCTACGGATAATGGCTCTTCAGTTACCAATATGAATGCAGACTATCTTTCATTTCAAGATGAATCACGGCTTTACATGCATCGTTCGTTGCTTCCTATGGAAAAAGTAAGTCAGATTCAAGACCAAAAGAATGTAAAAGATGCTACACCCATCGGGCATTACACTGTTACTGTTATGAAAAAGGGAAGTAAAACGAAAATTGATTCTACAATTCTTGCGATAGATCCAGATGGTTTCTTGTCTCCCAAAACTCTCGAAGGCAAATCGTTAAAACAGGCTAAGAAAAACGAAATCGTAATCGACAAGAAATTTAAACAAGAGGGAATAAAGGTTGGTGATACATTAAAGGTTGAATCAACAACAAAGGAATTGAAAGTAATTGGATTTACCCAAAAAAATTCCTATAATCATTTACCTGTTATTTTTATGGATATTCCAAGCTGGCAGGAAATCCGTTTTGCAGCACCTGGATCCGACCGTGGATTAAAAAATCCAATCAGCGCTATTGCTATTCAAGGAAATAATCTAAGTAGTAAGTCATTGGATAACCGCGTTGGCGGAATCGAGTCCGTAACAAAGAGTGAGGCTTTGCAAAGTTTACCTGGCTATAAAGAAGAAAATGGTACGATTACGATGATGCTCGTTTTCTTATTTTTTATTGCGGCTTTTGTTCTAGCGGTATTCTTCTATGTTATCACGATGCAAAAGACGAACCAGTTTGGGGTTATGAAAGCAATTGGAGCCAATTCTGGGTTTTTGGCCAAAATGATCATATCTCAGGTGTTTGTCTTATCGTTAATAAGTATATTAGTAGGAATCGCCTTAACATATATAACAGCAGCGCTGATCCCAAACATGGTACCGTTCGCCTTGGATACGAAACTCGTTCTTATATATAGTGGGATCTTACTAGTTGTGTCTTTGTTAAGTTCACTCGTTTCGGTTAGGCGAATTATCAAAATTGATGCACTGCAAGCATTAGGGAGGGCTGAATAGATGTCTAGTATCAAATTTGAAAATGTTTCGAAAATATATGGTGAAGGTTCAATCGAAGTAAACGCATTAAAAAGTGCTTCTTTGGAAGTGAATGAAGGAGAATTTGTTGCTGTTGTCGGTCCTTCAGGTTCTGGTAAAAGTACTTTTCTGGCTATAGCAGGTGCCCTATTGAAACCTAGTGGTGGTAAGGTATTTATTAATGATCAAGAACTTTCAACTTTTACTGAGAAGGAGTTAGCCAAAGTCCGTTTACAGCAAATCGGTTTTATCTTTCAAACTTCCAATTTGGTCCCTTATTTAAGAACTCGTGATCAATTGCTACTAGTGAAAAAAATGAAAGGGAAAACGAGTATGGATGATATTAAAAAAGCAGAGCAGCTACTTATTGAAATTGGTTTAGAACATCGATTAAAACAATTTCCCGATCAGCTCTCCGGTGGAGAAAGACAAAGGGTAGCAATAGCAAGAGCATTTATGAATGACCCCAGTATCATTTTAGCGGATGAACCAACAGCAAGTCTCGATTCAAAACGTGGTCAAGAAGTCGTTCAACTTCTTGCACAAGAAGTCAAATCAAGAAATAAATCAGCAATCATGGTCACTCATGATGAGAGGGTTTTAAGTTACTGCGACAGAATTATCCACATCGAGGATGGATTGGTTAGAGAATAAGATACAAGCCGTTTTAGGAATGTGAAAAATATAGAAAAATCACTCTTTTAACCTTTAAATGTTAACATTTAACGGTTTGAATTATTGATGTATTATGATAAATTAGAAAAATAAATGAAAGGGTGATAGACTTGTCGCAATTAAAAGATGTTACGATTATTAAAAAAGCAAATATTTACTTTGATGGAAAAGTTACTAGCAGAACGGTCTTGTTTTCAGATGGAACAAAAAAGACATTGGGAATTATGCTCCCAGGTGAGTACGAATTCGCAACTTCCCTCAAGGAAGAAATGGAGATTCTTGCGGGTAAATTAGAATATAAACTGACCGGTGAAGGTTGGAAAGAAATTAATGAGAGTGGTACTTTCTATGTACCAGCTAACGACAGTTTCCTTTTAAAGGTTCATACAGTGGCAGATTATTGTTGTTCTTATCATGAAGAGTAAAAATTTGGTGGTTTGTTAAACTTTTAGTCAGTAGAATGGGAGTCTCCGAATTTTGGGACTCCTTTTGAATTTCATCCTAAAAATCGCTTAAAAATCAATTTGTACCATACCCTGTAAAGTATTGAGAACAGTTTCAGCTTCCTGTTCTTTCCCTTGTGGAATAGGAATAAAGAATTCTGCAATCGTTTCTGATTCCCCAGCTGAAAATTCAATTTTAAATTGGATACATGGTGGATTTCCAGGTTTAATCCGTAATTGCTTAAATTTCGAAAATTGATTCCAACTGTAAAAAATGACGTTGCCAAGTAATATTCCGTCAGAACAAATGTAGACCTCTTTACAATCTGTTAATTTCTTTTTATACCAAAATAGGGCACTACCTATTCCTTGAAACTCGGCAATGTTTATGGTGTCGTCATATGTCCAATGTATAAGAAATGATTTGTCACCTCTTAATATTGCGTTTCTTACTTTTTGCGTTTTCTTCTTTGTATACCATACAATTACATACACAATTAAACCCATTAATAGAATAAAGCCAATAATAAAAGGGAGATAAAAACTCATCTTTAGCACCACCCTTAATTAGATAGTCTTAACTATTACTATTTTCCTCCTTGAATGTTCATGCCAAAATTAATCAAACTGTTTAATAATCGTCTTGTTAATTTGAAACTGATTAAAATTCAAATAATTTTAAAAATATTATTGACGGAATTTTTAATCTGTTATATATTATTAATAACAAAAATAAATTGTTATATAACAGAGGAGGATGGAAGATGGAGATATATCGCGAAGCATATGAGAGTTATAAAGCTGCTTGTGAAAATTTTGGAATGGAGTCAATCAACTTTAATCATTTTGTAAAAAATTTAACAACTGAACAATTGCATGAATACAGTAAGAATTCTAATTAAATAATAGGATGTGATCATTACGGAATCTCATGTGAAAATCAAACCATAACCCTGCCAGGTATAATGAAACCAGGCAGGGTTATTTTGTGCTGTGGAGTCACTTTTTGGATAAAATAAAGATAGTCAATAAATCATAAAAGGGAAGATGGTCCAATGATGATGAATCATAAAGTTGCTAAGAAAATTACGAATTTTTTTGGTGGAGAAAGTTATGTCGATTAGATGGGATGAAATTACCGTTGATTATATAATTAATTTAGATAAGGTCTTAACATTATATGATCAAACCTTTCCTATTGAGGTGAGAGAACCACATGAAACATTCTTGAGAAGTTTACAATATGCAAGAAATAATAAGCCTAATAATTTCCGGTTCTTGATAGGTTTCGAAGGGGAGAATCTTGTTTCTTTTGCAACAGGCCATTATCTAGCTGATGTGAATCTTGGGTTTATTGTCTATATAGCTACTAATCCACGGGTACGCAGTCATAAAGGACTAGGCTCTAAGACATTATTGAAAATGGAAGAGCTATTAAACCAAGATGCCAGATTGGCTGGAAATTCCTCTTTAACAGCTTTAATCTTAGAAACAGAAATACAGGAAATGGTCCATACGGAAACAGAAAGAAAAGATTGTATTAAAAGAAATCATTTTTTTGAAAAGAATCAATATAAAAAATATCAAGATATAAATTACCTTCAGCCTCCACTGTTTGAAGGAGGAAGTCCTATCCCGTTAAATCTGTTTGTTAAAGGTTCGCCAAAAGAACAATTTTTCAAGAAAGAGATCAGTGAATTTATTCGATGCATGTATAGGGAGAAATATTACTTAGTAAATGGCATTGATAAAAAGGTCCTAATCAATTGTTTTGGAAATATGGGGATGGAAACTGAAGACTTATTTAAGGGCGAACTATGACTTGTGGACAAATGGAACATACAAAT
>CAURFY010000244.1:0-4740 GCA_963524115.1 uncultured Bacillus sp. | reverse complement strand
GTTTTATACCTTTATACTACAAAAAAACCCACCTCGCCATCGAGATGAGTTTAACTTAACAAATATGTATACCGTGCACCCTCCGTCGACTGACGACCATAAGCGTTACTTAAGCAGTTAGCTCGGCCCAGGCAACCCTGCGGCACATGAGAGCTTCCACTTAATGCTGCTTCCTTCCGGACCTGACATGGTTCGTGGATTCCCATTGCGCAGGACCCGGGCGTCAACGCCACTTACTTAAGGCAGACCCTACAGTCAGCCAGCCTCTGAGAGGGAATTCGGCCTCGCTAGAGCGGATTGCGAGTACAGGGCACCGCTACCTCCCCGCTTAGCACGGTAATTTAAAGTATACTAACTTTCATTTAAAAAAGCAACGCAATTAAGCTGTTAATTATTGTAAGCTTATCAACCTTATGAATTCTGCTTTTTATCTTGTCTTTTTCGTTCGCGAATCCCTCTAAAAAAATTTGTTAGTAATTCTCCACATTCTTTTTCTAATACACTAGGAATCACTTCACTTCGATGGTTAAAACGCTCATCCTCAGGTAGATTCATAAACGTCCCTGCACAGCCACCTTTAGGGTCTTTGGCTCCATATACAACACGAGCAATTCGGGATAAAATAACTGCCCCTGCACACATTGGACAAGGCTCCAGAGTTACATATAAAGATGCATTCTCAAGCCGCCACGTTCCTAGCACTTGGCAAGCCTGGTCAATTACTAACAATTCAGCATGTGCTAGCGCATTTTGATTGGTCTCTCGGAGATTATGTGCTCGAGCAATGATTTCCCCCTCAAGAACCAGGACCGCTCCAATTGGAACCTCATTCTTTTCTTCCGCCTTTTTAGCTTCTTTAATTGCTTCATACATAAATAATACATCTTGTTCTAGAAAATCGCTCATTGTGGACCCCTTCAATTATCAATACATATATTTTAATTTTACACGAATTAGTTATATAAAACATAAGTTGGTTTCATTTTTACACCTCGTATTTCAAGTAGGAAAATGAATTTTTTGTAAAGAACATCATTTATTTATTTTTCCAAACATAAAATGATTCATACTTATTTGCCTTTAAGGAGGGAGTAACATGCAGATTCATGTCATTCAACCTAATCAATCCTTGTCTGGTATCGCCCAGGCTTATGGCACCAGCGTAGCCGAATTAATCAAAGCAAATGATATCCCCAACCCTACCGACTTGGTTCAAGGGCAAACACTTGTAATCCCCATAGTCGGAAGTTTTTATTGGGTACAGTCAGGCGACAGCCTTTTTAAAGTTGCAAGGAAATTTGGCATTACCCAACAACAATTGGCTACTGTAAACCGCATTCCCACAAATCAACCTCTTCGGGTCGGAATGCGTCTTTATATCCCATCTCGCCCCAAAAGAAGTGGGGAATTCAATGCATATGTTGAGCCAAGGGGATCAACTGTTACAACTGTACTTGAAAATAGTGCCCGAGAGGCTGCTCCATATTTAACCTATTTAGCACCATTTAGTTTTCAAGCTTTACGAAACGGAGCACTGAAAGAACCTCTCTTAAATAACTTTCCTACTATCGCAAGGACCAATAGGAATGTCTTAATGATGGTGATTACAAATCAAGAAAATGATCAGTTTAGCGCTGAGTTGGGTCAAATTCTTCTCAATAACACCGAAATTCAAACTAAGTTTTTAAACAATATAGTTTCAACAGCAAAAAAGTATGGATTTAAGGATATACATTTTGATTTTGAACATTTACGGCCTGCGGATCGTGAAGCCTATAATCGCTTCTTAAGAAGAGCTCGAGACCGGTTTAGACAAGAGGGCTGGCTTATCTCAACTGCTCTTGCACCAAAAATAAGTGCCACACAAGTAGGGGAATGGTATGAAGCTCATGATTATCATGCACATGGTCAGATTGTCGACTTTGTCGTCATCATGACCTATGAATGGGGTTATAGTGGTGGACCAGCAATGGCGGTATCCCCAATTGATCAAGTAAGAAAGGTACTTCAATATGGATTAACAGAGATTCCCTCTCAAAAAATCATGATGGGGCAAAACCTTTATGGTTATGATTGGACATTACCCTTTGTACAAGGGAGCGTCGCTAGAGCTGTCAGCCCTCAACAGGCCATCCAACTTGCTGCCCGTTATAATGTGCCTATTCGATACGACACAAAAGCACAGGCACCTCACTTTAATTATGTAGATGCACAAGGTAAACGACACGAAGTATGGTTTGAAGATGCACGCTCGATTCAAGCTAAATTTAATTTAATTAAGGAGTTAAACATTCGCGGAATGAGCTACTGGAAGCTTGGATTAGCTTTTCCGCAAAATTGGTTATTAATTCTTGAAAATTTCAATGTTGTAAAGAGGTAAGATCATGGGGCTACGACCACTTCGTAGCTCTTTTTAATCCCTAAAATACATATAATATACAGGTTCGTTTCCACTAGATTGTGTGTTACAATATTTTTTGTGCTATTAAATTTATTATATTAAAATAAGAAATTCTATATATTTATAGAGAAAAAACTAGAGGAGGACAAGCGATGGAGGGGATACCTTTTATCACCGTTGAAGGTCCAATTGGAGTGGGGAAAACTTCTCTTGCAAAAGCAATATCTGACCAATTTAAATTTACCCTTTTAAAGGAAATTGTTGATGAAAATCCATTTCTCGGGAAATTCTACGAGAACATTGAAGAATGGAGCTTTCAAACGGAGATGTTTTTCCTATGTAATCGTTATAAACAATTAGGAGATATCCACGAAAAGTTTCTATCTAGCAAAAAGCCAGTTATCGCCGATTATCATATATTTAAGAATTTAATTTTTGCCGAGCGTACATTAAATAAAGAAGAATATCAAAAATATTATAAAATTTATCAAATATTGACGGCAGATATGCCCAAACCAAACGTAATTATTTATTTAAACGCTAGCCTTGAGACACTTCTAACCAGAATTCAATTAAGAGGTCGAGAGGTTGAAAAAAATATTAGCCCGCTTTACTTAGAACAGTTATCAATTGATTATGAAAATGCGATGCTCAACTTTGAAAAATTGCACCCCGAAATCCCAGTCCTTCGCTTCAATGGTGATGAAATAGATTTCGTCAAGAATGAACAGGATTTATCCCTTATCCTTGATACCCTTTCAACTCATGTTAAAGAAGGAGCACGCAACTATGAACTTACGAATGAAATATGATATTCCTACTAATGCCATTTTCACCATTGCTGGGACAGTAGGCGTCGGTAAATCCACCATGACAAACGCTTTAGCAAATGCATTAGCATTTAATACATCTTTTGAAAAAGTAGATACGAATCCTTATTTAGATAAATTTTACGGAGACTTTGACCGCTGGAGTTTTCATTTGCAAATTTACTTTTTAGCTGAGCGCTTTAAGGAGCAAAAGCGTATTTTTGAAATTGGTGGCGGATTTATTCAAGACCGCTCAATCTATGAAGACACAGGAATCTTCGCCAAAATGCATTTTGAAAAGGGCACCATGTCAAAAACGGATTTTGAAACATATACGAGTCTCTTTGATGCCATGGTCATGACGCCGTATTTTCCACACCCTAATTTACTAATATATCTTGATGGATCAATTGACGATATTCTCGCTCGCATTAAAGAACGTGGACGTCCAATGGAACAACAAACACCGGTTGAATATTGGCTAGAAATGCACAAACGCTATGAAGACTGGATTAACTCCTTCAACGCTTGCCCCGTTCTTCGCATAAATATTAAGGATTATGATATCATGGAAAATGAAGGTTCTATCGAGCCCATTATCGAACGGATTTCCTACTCTATGAAACAAACGAATTTGGTTTAGAAATAACATTTATATAAGACAGGCAGTAAAGTCCTTTGTTTAGCAGGGATTACTGCCTGTTTTTCTTTTGCTTATGCAGCCTATTTTAAAAATGTGACAGATTAATGTCGAATTTTCTTTATTAATATGCAAAAAAACCCACTACCTAGGTAGTGGATTAAATCTCCAATTTATGCGAATGGTAATTATTAGTATAGATGGAGGAGGAAGAGGGATTCGAACCCCCGCGCGGTTTAACCCGCCTGTCGGTTTTCAAGACCGATCCCTTCAGCCGAACTTGGGTATTCCTCCGTATCGACAAGAATTAATATATCATTAATAAATAATATTGTCAACACAATCTAAAAATATTATTGGGCGGAGTTTTCCGCCCAATTTTGAAGAGGGTGGATATGGTTTTATTTTATCAAAACAGTAAAGTTTATACTCTTATTCTGGAATGATAACTTTGTGTTTGCCCATATACGGTTGTAACGCTTCAGGAATCAATATACTACCGTCTTCCTGCTGGTAGTTTTCCAAAATAGCTGCAACGGTTCTACCTAATGCAAGGCCCGAACCATTTAATGTATGAACATGCTCTGGCTTCGCCTTCACATCTCGGCGGAAACGAATGTTTGCCCTTCGTGCTTGAAAGCCTTCAAAGTTACTACACGAAGAAATTTCTCGATATGTTTCATAGCTTGGTAACCAGACTTCAATATCATACTTCTTAGCAGCGGTAAAACCTAAATCACCTGTACACATGCTTAAAACTCGATACGGTAAGTTTAACAACTGTAATACTTTTTCAGCATGCCCAGTTAACTTTTCAAGCTCAGCATAAGAATCTTCTGGCTTCACAAATTTAACAAGCTCTACTTTATTAAATTGATGCTGTCGAATAA
>CAURFY010000243.1:0-4758 GCA_963524115.1 uncultured Bacillus sp. | reverse complement strand
CACCACTACTATTGGACCCGGAATAGCTTGGGACATCGGTTTCTCCGGTCCCAACAACGCCGCCGGCATTTGCTCCACTATTAGTGGAAGACTTAGATGTTTTTTCAGAACTCACCACAATCCCGTTATTATCCTTATCAGTAGGCTTCACTAATTGTTCTTCCGTCTTGACCTTATCAAAATTCATTTTGACAAACGTATGGACATACACTTTGTCCGTTCCAAGAATGGTTCCCAACAGACTTTGAAGACTTTGTTGTATATCTGCCTGGATGTCCTGTTGGATTTTTCGCTGCTTTTCAAATTGATCCAATGCCTGTTCATCACTATCGACATCCTGAAGGGCCAATGTTTCACTGTACTGATTCATAATGGTAATATTTTCAGTTGGTAAGTTGGGAACACTCTTTGATACTAGAGTGTACAAAGCACGAATTTGATTGGCATTAAGCGCTGCTCCGGGCTCTACTTCCACCATTACAGAAGCACTAGCTTTTTGTTCCTGATCTTGTTTGACGAACACAGACTTTTCACCCAAAGTCAAAATTACTTCTGCATTTTTGATGCCGTCCACGTTTTTCAGCACATCCGCGACCTGAGATTGCATCGCCTGGCGCTCAAGGATGTCATATTGGCGATCTGTTGCACCAAATGAAAGATTTTGGCTAAAAACATCATAGTTAATGGTGCTATCTTTCGGATAACCTTTTGAAGCAAGATTGACGACTAAATCAGCCGCATCCTTTTTTTGCACTTCGATCATGGTACCATTGTCAGATACCTGATAATTTTTATATCCTTCTTTATCCAATTCAGCTTTAATGTCTCCCACTTCCCGAGTGGTCAATTGCCCTGTATACAAAGGTACATACTGCGGGCGAGACGCAAAAAAAACAAAGCTAGATAGGGCAATAAAGAGAAACAAAAATGTCCCTATTATGAACCACTTTTGTTTCGAGCTTCGTTCTTTCCAATAATTGCTGAAAAGGTCTTTTATTTTTTTCAATTGATCTATCCATGATCGTTTCATTTCTCACCCTGCCCAGCTTTCTATCATTCTCTTAAAATTGCATCCTCATGATATCCTGATATGCTTCTACGGCTTTATCTCTAGTAGTAACAGTTAATTCAAGTGCAAGTTTAGCCTTTTCAGAAGCAATCGTTACATCGTGGATGTTATCAATTTCACCTGCTGCTGCTTTAGCAGTCAAATCAGAAGCTTGCGTCACTGTGGCATCTACATTCTGCAAATATCCCTGGAGCACGCTTGCAAATGAAGTTTTAGATTGTGCCGATTCTACTTTTTGAAATGGATTTTGATTTATTTTGATGGAACCAGTTGCAATGTTAGAAATATCCATTTTCTAATATCCTCCTAACGGCCGATTTCTAATGCTTTTAACATCATGGATTTTTCAGTATTAAAGGACGTTACATTCGCTTCATAAGCCCTTGAGGCAGAAAGCAAATCAATCATTTCCTTCGACAAATCAACATTTGGCATCTTTACGTAACCGTCAGTGTTCGCATCTGGGTTTGAAGGATCGTAGACCAAATTGAACGGGGTTTGATCATCAACTATTCCAGTAACTTTTACACCTTGCATATTCGTTTGTGATTGCGACTGTTTTTGAATTTGCCCCTGCAAAACCTGATTAAACGAGGGACTATTGGGTTCCATTACAACCATCTTGCGGCGGTACGGTTCCCATTTCCCATTTACCATCATTCCTCTAGTGGTGGAGGCATTGGCAATATTAGAGGAAGTTACATCCATCCGTAAGCGCTGTGCTGATAAGGCGGACGCGCTAATATTTAATGAAGAAAACATCTTACCTACCTCCTACCTGTTATCGCAATGGATAATTGTTGAAATTCGCTATTTACTTGTTGCGACAAGGTATTGTACCATATAGCATTTTTCCCCATTTCGGTCATCTCTTGATCGATATCAACATTGTTCCCGTTGTTTTGCATGGAGGTTTGCGGGTTTTCTATTACCGTCGGAACTGGAATGCCGGATGGATTGCCAATCACTACGTGCTTTGCGTTTGTGCGGGTTCCAACAAAATTACTTTGAGTGGCTAAATGCTGTTTCAATATATCCTCGAACACGACTTTTTTTGCTTTATACCCCGGGGTTTCGGCGTTGGCAATATTATTAGAAATAGCCTGTTGCCGTAAACTTGAAGCACTTAATGCAGTTTGCAGGAGATTAATATTATTCAAGATGATTTCTCCCTTTCTACCAACATATTTTTATTTGATACATTTTGATAAATGTCAAAAAGCACTAGAATAACAATCTATATCAATATACTAAAAAAAGGTTACCGATTCTATATTTTTTTAGCTAATGATGATTGATAAAGTATTTCCAATGAGGAATCTATAAAATTGTGAAATTTATACAAAAAGCTGATTAAAATACTTGTTAACGCCTGTTACCCAGTGATTGTTTAGGCCTGTGGGATCGTTTCCAGCGCCTATTGGAGCATATTTTGAACCGATTGTTGCGATACTAGATAACCCTTTTCCAAGATAATTCTTACTTATGTTTTGTGCCATATCCATAATGCTGTCGGCAATGGACGCGTATGATTTCAGCCCGTGGCTACCCATCATTCCGGCAACATTATTTTTTTCAGCAGCAGCATTGGATTTCCCATTCCCTGTTTCATGTTGGGAAATTGCTGCCAATAAAGCTGGATTGACATTAAACCGTTGCCCTGCTTTGACAAAGGTTTCCCCCATCCCAGTTAGTTTCCCTCCGAGCACTTGGTTTAGACTTTCAGAAGAAATGGGCTGGTAGGTCAATGAATTTTGCGTATCCATTAGAAAATTTTGTGTATCCATTGAAGGAATAATGGACGAAAAAAGGTCAGGTATGGCAGCATTAATCTGGGATGGTGTAGTTGTTGTTTGCAATTCCTGCTGCTTTAAAAATTGTGTTAATACATTTACAAATTGATTGCTGGTATCTGTTGGACCCGTTCCAATCTGGGATGATGTATTTCCAAGCTTGGATACAGGATTAGACAGCATTGTTTTTGATAGCCAGTCAGAACCAATGTTCAAAGGAACCCATCCTTTCTTTTTTATGTATAAACTGTGACATTATAGGACTAACATGATTTGGTAACCACCATTTTGATAGAAGTATAATTGCGCGACCACGTTAACTGTCATTGTAAATAACGCAATATTCCACTGTGTTTTATTCATCCTACTATTAAAATAGCATTATATATAGTTTTTCAGCATCCTGCTTACGTCTTGAATACTTTCTTCAGATAATTTCGAAATATATTGCAGCTGCCCGTCATGTAATTTTGCTTCTACTAAGATAATCGTCTTGGCATCATGATCCTGCTTTAAGATAAGAATCTGCTTTTCTTTATAAACGAGATTTTCCAACAAAATATACGTTTCGTTAATTGGATGTCCAATGGTTATATTCATCTGTTCATGGAAAAATGGTTTCTTTTTTTTAAATTCCATAAAATCATAGATTTTTCCGTTTGGATGCTTGTCCTTCAATAAGAATGGTTGACGGATCATTTCTCTCTACCTTCCCACTAACAAAAAATTGGATTTTCCTTTATAGCAAAAATAAATAGAGGGTTCCTACTGATTATTGTTTAGCTATCTCTAAATAGCAAATTAGGTCGATTAAGCTCACAAATTGACGCTTATATCGTCTATTGTATATTATTATCTATTGCGAACAACCGAAATAATATATTGCGTTATCACGCAAAAAAAAGACAAGAAAACACAGATTGTGGTTAGAATGTCTTTTAACCAAAATCTGTGTTTTCTTGTTCACTTCTTTGAATCAACAAAGACTCCGTTTGTTTGTTTCATGTAGGGCTGGTACTTTTTTGAAACTTTTTTGTTTTTCTGGATTTGATCAAGGGAAGACTTTGTCTCCGACATTCTTTCTTTTAATACAGGAGCCATCCTCAAGTCAATTTGTAGGGCTGCATCCAGCATTTGTTTGCTTTTTGGAGAATACTCCTCATGTGGATGATTGGCCCTGTATTCATCAACTTTTTCCATCAGAGCATTTCGCTCGGTTAATAATCTTTCAAACTCCAGATCATTTTCTTCTGTTAATGCCCGTTCCATGGCTTCAGTCATCTCAGAAATAGCTCTAATCAATTCGTCCATACATACTCCAGACTTTAACTTATTGTTTTCGCTTGTTTGATTGCTTCTTTCCAAGTTTTCACATAGTCCACAGCAAACTCTTCAACCTCTTCCAATATTTCCAAACTTTTTTTAATGTTTGCTTCAATTAGACGGGTTTTCATGTAATCGTAAACCACAAGCAGTGAGTCAGAAATGGAATATCCTTTTTTTAGAGTGACCATTAATTCGGTTAAAATATCCTGCGCTCTTAAATTATATTGGTGGCACTCTTCGAAATTTTTATTTTGCAATGATTGCTTGGACAAACGGATAAATTTGACCAAACCTTCATATAACATTAACGTTAAATCTTCCGGCTTAGAAGTCGTGACAGCTTGCTTTTGATATGTTTGATAAGGGTTTCTTAACGACACATTGATTGCTCCTTTCAAAATCCACTTATTAGTCATTATCGGCAAAAGTGGAATGAAGTTTAGGAGACGGGGCTAACTTTTTTCTAGACTATTTACCCAAAAGAAGAAGTGTGGTGATTTCCGCTCCAGGTGCTTGCGCACCTTAGGGGCGGGCGGTGAGCCTCCTCGGCGCTAAAGCGCCTGCGGGGTC
>CAURFY010000242.1:0-4773 GCA_963524115.1 uncultured Bacillus sp. | reverse complement strand
AGATAGCTCCAACAGCACCGACTAATTTACGAGGCACAGCAATCAGTGATGTCAATGTATCACTAACATGGACTAGTGCAACCGATAATACGGGTGTGAAAGGGTATGATATTTACCAGAATAATAGGTTGATAGGAAATACCACTACAACCCAGTATTCTGTCCAAAATTTAAGTCCCAAGACAATGTACAGTTTCTATGTGAAAGCACGAGATAACAGTGGAAATGTATCTTCCGCAAGTAATACCATCCAGGTAACGACAGCGACATCTGTGATTGATGCAACCCCGCTGGTGAGTTCGATTCAGGTTTCCCCAGTTGCCAGTGATGGTCAAACTATAAGTGGAACTGTTACTTTGTCAGTCAATGCCACTGACGATAAGGGAATTAGCAAAGTTGAATTTTACAGTAATAATGGCGGATATTTAATAAAATCCGTCACCACTGCCCCTTATATTGTGAATTGGGCTACGGATCCATGGGTTCCTGACGGTGAACAAATTTTAAAAGCAGTCGTATATGACACAGCAAATCAAACGGCTCAAACGACAAAGACAGTCATCGTGAAAAATTCAGTTGCGCCTGTGCCAAATTCCTATAAGATGGTTGGATATTACGCGGGCTGGTCAACATATTCTAATTATCAGGTATCACAAATTGATGCTAGTAAACTGACTCATTTAAACTACGCCTTTGCGAATATTTCTTCAGATGGAAAAATCGCTTTAGGTGATTCATGGGCAGATGTCGAAAAGTCATTTCCTGGCGACACAGCAGATCAACCATTTAAAGGGAATTTTTATCAATTGACGAAGTTGAAGCAGCAATATCCGAATTTGAAAACATTAATTTCTGTTGGCGGCTGGACTTGGTCTGAAAGGTTTTCAGATGTAGCCTTAACCGAACAATCCCGGACGATTTTTGCGGATAGCTTACTGCAGTTTATTTTAAAATATAACTTTAACGGAGTCGATTTGGACTGGGAATACCCTGTTGGCGGTGGCGAATCGGACAATATCAATCGTCCCGAGGATAAGCAAAATTTTACATTATTAATAAAGAAAATCCGTGAGACTTTTGATGCGCAAAGTGCTAGGGATAGCAAAGAATATTTACTAACGATTGCTGGTGGAGTAGGTAGTAGCTATGCGGCAAATACAGAATTGAGTTTGCTTGGGCAATATGTAGATTACATTCAGTTGATGTCCTATGACTTTCATGGTTCTTGGGATACGTTGACTGGATTAAATGCTCCATTATATCGCGACCCCAATTCAAAATTTTTCTCTGAATGGAGTGTACAGGACGCTGTTCGGACGTATCTAAACAACGGGGTGCCTGCAAATAAGTTGGTTATGGGAGTTCCATTCTATGGCCGGATTTATAACCAGGTAAACCCGATTGGTAACGGCCTTTATCAGTCGTTTACTGGTGGTGGCTCGTCGCTCAAGTTTTCAGAGATAGAGGCGAACTATTTAAATAAAAATGGCTTTATTCGTTATTGGCAGTCAGATTCAAAAGTGCCATGGCTGTTTAATGGAACACAATTTATTAGTTATGATGATGTAGAGTCTATCGGGTATAAAACAGCGCTAATTAAGTCAATGGGCTTAGGTGGCGCCATGATGTGGGAGCTAAGCCAAGATCCTAATAGAGTCTTACTTTCTAAGATTTATAACGATTTACAATAAATACACTAATTATTGGAGGAGTCCCTAGTGGATTTTACAGCGGCGCATCCTCATAAATGGCATGGAGGTTGATCGGTTTTCCTATTTCATTTCCAGCTTAATTTTTCCAAATGATTGAGCACATTCACAATATCTTAAGATTTTCGTTACCTATTTCTTAAGAATATTAGGCTATGATGATAAGGAACAGAGAACAGGTATTTTCCCAAAGAAAATGGCCCATTTCCTTGCTCTCTAAGATTAGGAGGGAAATGTATGAAGAAGGAAACAGTAAAATCATATTTACTGACAGTAAGCACCCTGATATCCATCCCATTGCTAGGACTTATTTATGTTTACCTCAATCATCCCGATAGTAAGGTGTATAGCCTTGTCACCGATTTAGATAGTCAAATCCCGTTCATTAAGATATTTGTGATTCCATATGTATTTTGGTTTGTCTTTATATTTATTGGTTTCCTATATTTGGCTTATAAGAATCGAAAATTGTATTTTCAAACATTGTTACAGTTTAATATTGGTCGTTTGATTTGCTATGGTGTTTATGTTGTTTATCAAACTCATGTCCCTCGGCCGGAGTTAACTGGGAATGATTGGCTTATCGATTTAGTTCAATATGTTTATCGCTCTGATGAACCGTTTAATTGTTTTCCAAGTATCCATGTTTTGACATCCTATTTGATGATGAAAGCTTATCTGCGTGCTGAAGGCATACCTCATTTTTATAAGGTTGCAGTTACTTTGATGTCTGTATTGATTATTGCTTCCACTCAGTTTATTAAACAGCATGTGCTTTTAGATATCTTTGGAGCGATCTTGGTAGCAGAAGTCATGTTGTATTTATTGGCTAAAATTGAAAAGGAAATATTTGTCCGAAACCTTGTGCCTTCGATACAGCAAAATAGGGTTGTCGGTGGAGTAGCGAAATTTGATTAGAGCGAATTATGGGATCGAATTCAGGTGACAGGTACCATCCAGAAAAATGGATCGTACTTGTCATTTTTTGTTTTTAAAGATAATTTGTTCCCTTCGATTGCATTTTAATAGTATGTCCTCTCTTCACAATAAATTCCTTAATGATTTTTCCACTTTTGAGGGAAGATGGCTAATTTGAAAAAGAACTGTCTCTATGTTTACTCAGTGTTTCGTATGATAAAATTATAGAAAAAGTCTACGTTGGGGTGTTTCAATGATTTTTTCTAACTTATCTCCCTATGAACTAGGGAAAGCCAATCATGAAGATGCTATCCCTTTTCTCGTGAATTTTTTAAAAGAAGGTACAGATAATGAAAAAAGATTAGCAGCTTCAGCGATTACTAAATTAGCTGCAAAGTTTCCAAAGGAATGTGTCATTACTTTTCCTTATTTTAATACATAGCTTGGCTGTCAGTAAAGCTCAGGTGCTCCAATATATCCTGAAGGCAATAAAATCATTACCAGTCAAAGATTTAACAATCAACGAGAGTGATTATAAATTGGTGAGCAAGATTATGAGAGACGATGAAAAAGATTATAACCGGATCATTGCAAAAAATCTTCTTGATCAGTGGGGGCGTGTCGATACTAATGTAATTCAGCAGAGTAATTGTTTCCCTAAAGGTGCTACTAGGAAGGTAATAGAAAAAGCGGAGTTGGCCGAAACCCGTACTACTGTTGAATTGGTGAAAGATGAAGAGGAAGATGCGTACTATTTTCGTTTATTAGAAGAAAAGGGTATAAAATTGAATGAACCACAACTGAAGGCTACACGACATTTCAAGGGTCCAGCTCTTGTATTGGCAGGTGCAGGAAGTGGGAAAACAAGAGTTTTATCTTCAAGAGCTGGGTATTTAATAGCGGTTCGAAATGTGGACCCAAGAAATATTTTGCTGCTGATTTTCACTAAAAAAGCAGCAGATGAAATGAAAGATAGAATTTCCCTTTTACCGGGACTAACGAATAGTCTTGTTAGAGATATTACGAGTGGTACATACCATTCTATTTTCCTAAAGATATTACGAAATCAAGGCGACAATCGGAATATATTAAGTAATGAAAAACAAAAACATGTATACATAAAATTGATTTTGAAAGAAATGGGATTAAAAGATGATTATGAACCGGAATCCATTCTCTCAATATTGTCCCACTACAAAAACAATATGATTCCCGTAGAAGATATTCCTGCGCGTAGTCCGATTGAAAAAGAGATTAAAGAAATTTTAAGGACATATGAGCAGAAAAAACAGGATAATGGTTATATGGATTTTGATGATATTTTGCTAGATGCTTATTTACTTTTTAAAAATAATAACAGTATTCTTCAAATGCTTCAAAGGCGTTTTACATATATATTATGTGATGAATGGCAAGATACGAATCCGGTACAATACGAATTAATTAAAATGATTGCATTGCCTGAAAACAACATATTTGTTGTGGGTGACGATGATCAGACGATTTATGAGTTTAATGGAGCGGATTCTGCAATTATTTTAGACTTTAGTAAAGAGTATCCTCGAGTGCAAACGTATCAACTTACGATTAATTATCGTTCTACAACCAGTATTGTTGGTTTGGCAAATAAAGTAATTTCCTTTAACGAGAAGCGATATAATAAAACACTAAAAGCTGCTAAGGAAAGCGATACTTTACCAATTTTTTTACGACCTAAAGATGCGAATGAAGAAGCAGAAGCGATTGTTAAAGACATTATTAATGATGTAAAACAAGGAAATCGGAGATACAGGGATGTGTCGGTTTTATACCGTGCAAATAGTAATAGTCGGGCTGTGTTTGATGAACTTGTGTTAAAAGATGTACCGTTTGTAACATATGGAGACACTAATACATTTTACGAGCAATCTATTGTTAAACCGGTTATCGATTATTTAAGACTAGTTTTGGATGGGAAGAATTTAGAAGCGACAAAAGGGGTATTGACATCACTATATCTTAATCAGGAAAAAGCTAATAGCTTTATAATGTCCAAAGAAGTAGTAAACCCAAAAGACATAGTTTTATCGCATTTGCTTGAAATGCCCAATATGAAGGAATACCAAAAAATGCAGATTTCTGAGCGGATTCGATTAATCCACCAGAT